>JBBQSI010000454.1:0-3236 GCA_038213975.1 Chitinophagales bacterium | reverse complement strand
GCGATGGGGTAAAAAAGGTGCGCAGAGTATGCTTAACCTTAGAGTAATAAATAAAAATCATCAATGGGCTAAAATAATAGAACTAACTAAATATGGATTTAAAGCTGCTGCTTAAAGTTGCGAAAATTTGGGATGCACCCTAATGACATGCTATCAAACTTGCTAACGAAACTTTGTATATACTTGAACCAATGCCGGGAGAATTTTCGGGAGATCTCTTGCAGTGACCCGGCCCCCACCTTTCTCCAATCATTTCTTACTGATCTTATATAGGGTACCACCGTCAGTAACGGCATAAAGCATTCCGTTGAAAACGGCTACATCCCTGAACCTTTCTTTTTTGTCCTCCAATAATCTTTCCTCGCCAACCACTTTGTTGCCTTTAATCACAAGCCTTACGATATGTGCGCTGCTCAGGCCTCCGATAAAGAGATTGTTCTTCCATTCAGGAATAGCGTTACCATTATAAAATACCATTCCGCTCGGTGAAAGCACGGGATCCCAGTAATATACGGGTTGTTCCATTCCCGCTTTTTGTTGTATTCCGTCGCCTATTTTGGGTCCCCCGTATTCAATACCATACGTGATCACAGGCCACCCATAATTTTTGCCGGCTTTAATAATATTAACTTCATCACCGCCCCGCGGGCCAAATTCAGCTTCCCACAGTTCACCAGTCGCCGGATGAATATCCAGCCCCTGTGCATTGCGAACTCCATAAGCAAATATTTTGGGCATGGCATCCTTTTGATTGATGAAAGGATTGCCAGGTGCAGGTTTACCTTCTTTTGTAATTTTAAAAATTTTACCCAGGCCGGAGCCAAGTAGTTGCGCCTGTCTTCTGCCCTCCAGGATGGACCGCTCGCCGGTACTTACAAACAAGTTTCCGTCTTTATCAAATACCAACCGGGAACCAAGATGTGCCGTACTGTTTAATGCAGGGGTGGCCCGAAAAATAACAACAGGATGCTCAACCGTTGACGACGTTTCATTCAATTGCCCTTTGGCAACGGCCATCAGATTTCCGCTGCCGTTTTTTTCAGCATAGGACCAATAAATAGTTTTGTTTTTTGAGAAATCCGGATCCAATGCTACATCCAGCATTCCAACCTGCCCCGCATCCCGCACTGAAGGAAAGCCGGTAATCTTTTTTACCAGGTTGCCATTGCCATCGAGAATTTGCATATAACCTGATTTATCAGTAATCAGCAAACGCCCGTCAGGCATCGGAACAACCGCCCAGGGCCTTCCGAGTTTTTCGGCAATCTTTTCTGCTTTATAAGGAGTTACAGTTTTTACCGCAGCGATTCTTGTCTGTCCCTTAAATGCAGGCTTATAATTTGTGTTGGCATCTTTAGATTCGACCGGTGGTAATTTCGTAGTGTCTTGTTGCGCATATTCACTGTCCGTGTTATTCCCGGCACATCCATACGAATACAGTGACAGCAGGATAACAGAAATACTCAAAATGAATTTTGTTTTCATAGTAGATACTTTGAAGATCATAAAATTAAGGATTTGTTTATCCTGTTATGAAAAAACGATACCTGGTTACCTTCCACCAGCGTGGGTGTTCTATCATGTATAGTTTGTACGCGGTACCGGCGGTTTTACAAGTGGATAGGGCGGCTTCTCAAGAGGAGGGAACTTCTACGGACGCTAAAGTAAAAAATTCAATGTGGCACGGGTAGAGAAAAAGACCAGGTTTCAACAATTATCATTTAAAACTGACCGCACCAGGCTACCGTCAAGCGTCGTCTCTCGCAGAGGACGATGCGATGTCTATTCCAAAAGCGAGCAAGCAAAGGCTTCCATCCACAGATTTTTACGGTAAAATATTTTGCAGGGTAGTGCAGAAACTCCTCCTTTATTTTACTGCATTATAAACTTATTGCCTGGAAAGTGTAGGAAGAGCGAGGTATCATCTTTTAAATTCTCGCCGTTGGTCATAGACCAGGCCGCGGCGGCTCTCACGGGAGCAAGAGCCGGGCTCACGATATATGGGAGAATACCTACGGAGGTTGGAACTTAATGGCCACTTCACCTTCGGGAAGAGTGGCTGAAGAAGGCGGATGCATAGCAGAATCAATATTAATCTTCCTCTACCAAACATTACTTTGTCCTGAAAGTTTCCTGGATAAAATAATTAACGCCGCCCTCCCCGGATTTATCAATCCATTTCAATGCGGCACCTTTGGTCTTGCACTCTTTGATAAACTCATAAGTTACATTACTCAGGTCAGCAATTTTGTAAATCACGTAGTATGTAGGAACGATAATTATGAATGACATGGGAATTATTTAAAACGAACAGCCAAATTGCAAAAATCTGGTATTTATCCATCAATATAGAAGTTCTTGCCGCCATTTACCTGGGACGGATGCCGCCACTTAAGCTTGTCAGTCCCCGGCTGCAAGATCTTGGACAGTTGTTTCTATTTCCTTTCGCTTAGACAACGCTATTATTGATATTATACAAGCACTACGCCTGGCTTTCTGTTGGTGCAGCCAAGCATCCTGCTTTACTGCTTCTATGCAATTATCTTCCGCGGAACGGGAAGTATAATTTTGACTTCTTGCAATTATTTCTCCATTAGCTGCCCTCCAGGTTGGAAGTATAGTCAATTACCATTTTAGGTCAACCGCACACGGTTACCGTCAAGCGTCGTCTCTCGCAGAGGACGATGCGATGTGTATTCAAAAATCAGCAAGCAAAGGCTTCCATCCACAGATTTTTACGGTAAAATATCTTGCAGGGTCGTGCATATACTCCTCCTTCATTTTACTACACTATTAAATTTATTGCCTGGAAAGTGTAGGAAGAGAAATGCATCATCTTTTAAATTCTCGCCCTTGGTCGTAGACCAGGCCGCGATTGCAGCTGTCTAAGACTTTGGCTGCCGGTAGGAGCGGAGCATACCGCGGGGAGCTACATAACGTCGTATGTTAGTTGGATGATTTTTAACGATGATTTAGTCCCAGGTCTCAAACTGCTGGCGATCTATCTTTCCAGTTTAAAATCTTTATCAGTCTCCGGTCTTTTTTGAGCATTTGCTGCTTTCCATCCGGTTCTATACATCCAATCTGCCATCTTCTTTAATTTTGGATAGTTTATATTTTGAAAATTATCCTGGGGTGTATGATAATCGGGATGTAACAGAGTGGTGTACATAATAGCCGGTATTCCTAATCTTGCATAAGGAAGATGGTCGCTTCTAAAATACCAACCTTCTGCA
>JBBQSI010000453.1:0-3258 GCA_038213975.1 Chitinophagales bacterium | reverse complement strand
GGTAGGATCTTCGCCCTCTCTTTTTATGGGAAACACACCGGCAGTAAATGGAAAATGACCGGGAGCATTTTCCTGTGCCTGCCATACCAGGATATCGCCCCAGTCCTTGTATTTTGGTAAGATGATCTTGGGAATACGGGTACCTGACAAACTGGTACTGAACATGGGTTGCCTGATGACTTTATCCCGCACTTTGTATTCGTAATTGTCTGCGAGATATGCTTTCTGTTTATCAGGCCATTTCTGTAATAATTTGAGACTGACCGGCGTCAACTTCGATTCAATTTCTTTTACAATGGCATTCAGTTTTTCAATCACTTCTTTGTTTCCATCCTGCTGTTGTAATGTTTCAATGGTTCCTTTAACCTGGTAAAGTTGGGAAGCCAATGCAGACTGGTCTTTTACCAACTGGTCATATTCCCGGATGGTGGTAGTGATCTCGCTCAGGTACCTGGCTCTTGCCGGCGGCATGATGGGATCGCCACCAAAACCTCTTAATTCAATTTTATTATCTCCTGCTATCCATTTTACCTGGAATTTTTCTTCCAGTTTTTGAATTAAAAGGGCAAATAATTCATTGACCCCTGCATCATTAAACTGGGAAGCGATGGTGCCTATAATAGGAAGCGATTCGTCTTTTGCTGTAAACAACAAATGATTGCGTTTGTATTGTTTGCGTACATCCGCAAGTGCATCGAGTGAACCTGCTTTATCGAATTTGTTGATTGCAACCAGGTCGGCATAATCCAGCATGTTGATCTTTTCCAATTGCGAAGCAGCGCCATACTCCGGTGTCATCACGTAGAGGCTCAGGTCGCAATAATCCAAAATGCTGGCGTCGCTTTGTCCTACCCCTGCGCTTTCCAGGATGATAAAATCAAACCCCGCCTGTTTACAAACATTGATGGCGTCCTGTACATGGGCGCTGAGTGCTTTATCACTTTCGCGGGTGGCCAAGGAACGCATATAAGCCCGGGGGCTGGAGATGGCATTCATGCGAATGCGATCGCCCAATAAAGCGCCGCCGGTTTTTTTCTTGGAAGGATCAACCGAAATAACGGCAATTGTTTGATCGGTAAAATTGTTGAGAAATCGCCTTACGATCTCGTCTGTTACGGAACTTTTCCCCGCGCCGCCGGTACCGGTTATGCCGAGGACTGGAGCCCCCTCAAAAGCCCCCTCTAAATCTCCCCCAAAGGGGGAGACTTTGGACGCTGATTCTTTAATATTTATTTTCTTTTTTGAAATTTCATTTCCTTTTTCTCCATTCCATAGCTGTTCATATGGTTCCCCGGATTCAGCGAGGGTTATGGACCGGGCGATTTTTTTTACATCTTTCCATTCGCCCAACGCATAAAGCGATTTCCCTTTTTTTGCAAGTACAGAAGTCCCCTCCCTGTGAGGGGATTTAGGGGAGGCTTTACATTGGTTGATCACATCTTCAATCATACCTTCCAGTCCCATTTTGCGGCCATCATCCGGTGAGTATAACCGGGTGATGCCATATTTATGTAATTCCTGGATCTCTTGTGGTAATATGGTTCCACCGCCGCCGCCAAATATTTTTATATGACCGCTGCCATTTTCATCCAGCAGGTCTTTCATGTATTTAAAATACTCTACGTGCCCCCCCTGGTAACTGGTAATGGCAATGCCATGGGCATCTTCTTCAATGGCACATTCTACAATTTCTGCTACGGACCGGTTATGACCCAGGTGAATGATCTCTGCGCCTTTGCTTTGAAGAATTCGACGCATGATATTAATAGCAGCATCATGGCCATCAAAAAGGGAGGCCGCTGTTACAATTCTAACTTTGTGCTGGTTCGTCGTACTCATATAGAAGCTTCTGATAAGGCGTCAAAATTAAGGAATGTTCGTTAGGAGAGGTTGGTAATTGGGAATTAGGAATTGGGGTGAGGTTGGAAAAGGTTGTGGTTTTTTGAAACTAATTGCTAATTCCAAATACCTAATCCCGATTCTTATCAACCCAATCAACTAATCCACTCATCAACTAACTTTGCCCGATGCAGCAAGCCCTGGAACTTATAAACGAGTTATATCAGCAATGGAAAGGCCGTGAAGCGGCGTCAGTAGATATATTACCCAAAAGCGGTAGTGAACGCAGGTATTTCAGGGTTCACGAACAGGAAGGTAGCTCCGTTATAGCCACGCTGGGTGCCAACGTGCAGGAGAATGAAACTTTCATTTATTTTTCCCGGCATTTTAAAAAAATTGGTCTTCCCGTTCCTGAAATATTGGTGACCAATGAAGAAGGTACCATTTACCTGCAACAGGATTTTGGAAATATTTCTTTATTAAACCATTTGGAGAAGGAAGGTTTTTCGGAACATGTTTACGAACTTTTCAAAAAAAGCCTGTACGAACTGGCCCGCCTGCAGGTGAAGGCACATGAAGACATGGATTATGAATACTGCCTCACCAATAAAGAATTTGGCAAGGAAGCCATTATGGCCGACCTGCTTTATTTTAAATATTATTTCCTGGATGCATTAAGACGTCCATACGATAAACAAAAGTTGCTGAATGATTTTGATGCTTTGAGTAATTACCTGGCGCATACGGAATTCAAGTATTTTATGTTCCGTGATTTTCAAAGCCGCAACATCATGGTAACCCCGGATGATGAAGTTTTTTTTATCGATTACCAGGGTGGCATGCAGGGAGCGCCGCAATATGATGTGGCCAGTATATTATGGCAGGCCCGCGCCAATTTACCCGATGAGTGGAAGGAGAAATTACTGGAAGATTATATGGATTCATTTGGCAAACAGATCAATCAACCATTAAACAAAACCATGTTTCGCATTCAATACAATGGTTATGTACTGATCCGGTTATTACAGGTGCTGGGCGCCTATGGTTTTCGTGGTTTGTTTGAAAGAAAGGCGCAGTTCCTCACCAGTATTCCACTGGCATTGAGGAACCTGAGATGGTTTATTGAAAATCAAAGCCTCGGTATCATTGTTCCGGAATTTATGCGGGTGCTTCAGTTGTGTGTCTCCGATGAAGTGATCCAGCAATTCACCCCTTTACAGGCAACGGAAGACACCCCGTTGGTAGTCAGGATCCAAAGTTTTTCCTATAAAAAAGATTGTCCTGCAGATGAATCCGGAAACGGGGGTGGATTTGTATTTGATTGCAGAGGGATATTGAATCCCGGTCGCATTGATGAATATAAAACGCAGCATGGCCGAAATAAACCGGTGATGGATTTTTTGGAACAACAGTCACGCA
>JBBQSI010000452.1:0-3262 GCA_038213975.1 Chitinophagales bacterium | reverse complement strand
CCGCATCCACATCCCGGGGAAATGGAATGGCAGCCCGCGAAAAATAAAGTGCAAAATCATGCTGATCTACGATCACTTTGACATTGTTGGAATTGTTGATCTCGTCAAGACCCAACATGGGCGTCATAATGGAAGCCAGGTCTATCTTATGGGCGTCGCTTCCTTTAAAAACCTGTAGCACGCGTTTCATGTCCTCTTCATTAGTAAAAGGCTCATCACCCTGTACATTTACCACGATATCAATATCCATAGATGCCACGGCTTCTGCAATGCGATCGCTACCGCACTCATGTTCTTTCTGGCTTCTTATCGCTTTGCCGCCATGTTTTTGTATTGTTTTTTCAATGACCTCACTATCTGTCACTACATATACTTCTTGAAAAAGTCCTGTGGCCACAGCGGCATCATAGGTACGCACAATAACGGGTTTTCCACATAAATCCTGCATGAGCTTTCCGGGAAACCGTGCAGCTTCGTAACGCGCGGGGATCATGGCAATAGTCTTCAGCATCAAAAAATAAATTTAATTAGGTTTAATATATTTTAGTTGAATTCTTTCTCTTTCTGGTCCGCATGCGTTTCCACATTTTGAATACCAAATAAACGACAATAATACAAAGGATTATTGCGATAATGGGCACAAAAATAGCCGCTAGCGAAACTACAGTGGACACACCCGTTTCTACAGTAGAGACTACTGGATTTGCCAATCCACCCGTCGTCGTCGTAGAAACGCCTCGCACGGCGGCAGTGCTTCCCGCCACTAGAGCGGCCGTACCACCGCCGGCAATTAGGGCTAGCGACCAGGAGATATAAGGATCAACATCTACCAGTGTTGCCAAAAGTACGAGCGTCCCAGCGATGCCCGCCAAAGGCACCGCGAGCGTGTCCAGCACATTATCCAACCAGGGAATATAATACCCCAAAATCTCGACTCCACTGGCGGTGGCCAATAAAATGAGCGCCGGCAAACCACCCACCCAATCCCAGGATTCTGCAAGGGGAACAATATCAAAACGTGCCGCCAGACTGAGTATCAACAAAGGCAGAAATACCCTGAACCCTACTGCGGTTGCAAGTCCTATTCCCAAAGCAGCGCTTAATAACCAACTGGTTTCCATGTTAGTTTTTTATAAACATCTCATCCTTAAAACCTATAAGATATAACTTTTTACGGGCGCGAGTGACTGCGGTGTAAAGCCAGCGAAGGTAATCTTTATCCATCCCATTTGGCAAATATGGCTGTTCTACAAAAATGGTTTCCCACTGGCCACCTTGTGATTTGTGACAGGTAATGGCGTAAGAGAATTTCACCTGGAGCGCATTGAAAAAGGAGTTGTTTTTTACCTTAAGAAACTTCTTGTACTTCGAAGTTTCTTCCTCATAATCCTTCATCACTTCCTGATAGAGTTTATTGCTTTCTTCATAAGGCAGCGAGGGCGTATTTGTAGTAAGTGTGTCGAGAATCAGTACAGTTTCAAAAGGATTTAGATCTGGATAATCTGTCATTTGCACCCGTACTTCCGCAAAGCGGAAACCATAAAGTTCTTTAATACTAAAAATCTCAAGTACCTGTATTATGTCACCATTTGCAATAAAACTCGCCTCACTTTTAGCATCTAACCAAAAATAATTATTTTTCACAACCATAAGGTAATCTCCGGCGCTTATTTCTTCCTCTTTAAAAAGGATGCGCTCTCGTATTTGCTGATTATAGAGATTGGCTCGTTTATTTGAACGCAGAATGATCACGGTTCCTTCATTTCCATTTTGACCGTAAGAATCATCAATGGCATTCATGATCTCATTACCATCGGTAAGTCGTTCTACATCGTTTTGCCCTTCTAGATCAAACCGAAAATCCTGATAGAGACCATCATTTAGAAAAGTACGTATGCGCGTGGCATTTTTAAGGATCCCACTGGTTTCGGCTTGGCGCATAACCTCGTCAAGTTCAATGCCAACGACTTCCTTATTAAATTGAAGACTAAGTGATTTTGCATCCAGCGCGGGGCTAAGCTCCAGCTTTACGGGCGGCAGCTGGGCGTCATCGCCTATGAGCAGTAGTTTACAGTTATGGCCGCTGTAAACATACTGCATAAGATCATCGAGCAACGAACCATTTTCAAACAGCTTTGAATCTGATTTTGTATCCGGAATCATTGAGGCTTCATCGACTATAAATAACGTATTACGATGGCGATTGCGCTGTAGGCTGAAAGAAATTGCTCCTCCCTGCTGCTTTTTCGGAAAATAAATTTTTCGGTGAATAGTTTGTGCTGGCGTATCGCTATAACTACTTATTACCTTTGCGGCACGACCTGTGGGCGCCATTTGCACAGAGGTCATTTTTACCCGCCAGAGGTTTTTTACGAGGGTACCAATTATAGAAGTTTTCCCCGTACCAGCGTAGCCCTTAAGTAGATAAATGGTGTTATTGCTCTTCTGAAGCACAAAATCGCTTAATTGCTGTAGGACGATATCCTGCGTTTGGGTAGGATTATGCGCGAAGTCTTCTTTAAGTTTTCGGTAAAATAGATGTTGGTCCAGAGCGGTGTGTATTTTTGGTTGAGGTAAAGATAATAATGAATTTTTGTGATAATCTGTGAACGATTGAAAAAAATTTGTAGATTTGTCTATAACCTTACATTAACACTTAAAACCAATTATCGAATGAGAATCGTTATTCAAATAGTACTTTGGATTGTAATCGTGGGGCTAGGCTACCTACTTTTTAACTCCATCTATGGAGAGGTGCAATTTAATGAACTTAAGCAAGTGCGCTATCAGAAGGCTATTAATAAACTTATAGACATTCGTGATTCACAGCTCGCATTCAAACAAGTTACCGGTAAATTTGCTAAAAACTTTGACGAGTTGGAACGCTTTTTAGATACTGCTGAATTTACAATTACTCAGCGCCGTGACACTACTGTTCTGGACGAAGAAAGAACCAAATCCTACGGTGTGGATATGATGAAAGAAATGATCCTTACGGACACACTGGGAACAAAATCTGTTAAAGATTCCCTTTTTGGCAACACAGATCGTTATAAAACCATGATGGAAGTACCTGGTACCAATGCTAAATTTGAAATGGACGCGGGGACCATCACGAGCAATGATATCAAAATCCCAGTTTTTGAAGCAAAAGTTGCTAAAGAAGTAATACTTCAAGACCAGCCCAAAGACTTCGTTAATAAAGAAAAACAAGTGATTTCTGTAGATGGTGTGAATGGCGCTTATATAAGAATGGGTTCTA
>JBBQSI010000451.1:0-3269 GCA_038213975.1 Chitinophagales bacterium | reverse complement strand
AAGCAATCTTCTTCTGTCCTAAACTTATTCCTAAATTCGCTTATACTCAATGCCTTTTTCATAACTAACATATTTAGCGTAAAAATACTAAATACATTAGACTTATCCATGGCTTGCGAACTAAATACTTAATCCTATAATTTTATATCCCTTAAGGATGAAAAAAAGCTTTTGGATCTTTTTCTTCAACTGGAGTCGCTTCGCTTTGGAAGTTCTTTCTTCTACAGCATCAATAGCGATGATGCTCTTGATGAAGAAGACACCATGCTTCCGTCTTTTATAATTCATCCGATTGTTGAAAATGCTATATGGCATGGATTGCTGCACAAAGAAGGGCCCCGCAGGCCAATAATAGACTTTCGTAAAAAAAACAATGAATAACTGATATGTATTGTAAAAGGCCACTATTATTCCGCCTCTGTCAGCAACAGCAGTTACGATCCTCCCGGTTTCTGTAAATGTGCAGGCCAACCAGGCATCAACCGCCGACTTTATTATTCAGCCGCAGCCAGTAACGCCGCACCTGAATTTTGGAACCGCTGATCTGTTTGGTGAAATCAAAGATGCAAATGGAAATATCCCTTCCAGTAATAATACCGTAATTTATGCCCGTAATGTTTTTGATGCTCCTGTAGGTTTACTGACAGCCATTAAAGCCCCGGACGGTCATCACCTGGCTCTTTCAGAATGGAAAGCTGCAAAAGGAGATTTAACGGTCACCTGTAATGGCAATACATCAATTGTAATAATTGAGCTGGAAGGAATGATACCCAATGGAACTTACACACTTTGGTGTAATTTTTTAAACAAAAAAATCGGGCTGACGATAAATTATAAAATGTCTTTATGGCCAGAAAAAGTAGGCGAGCTAGCTCCGGATAAATGGGTGCTTTTATCTTTACCCATTCCTCACAAAATCTAGATAGTAACAGCCTTCCCTCAATATTCGCGGGAAGCCTCTCCGCTCTTCCTAAACCGGACACAAACCGTATCAAAACCGGACACCACGCTACCGCCCTTCCTCTTAAACCGTTCATTTTCAAAGTGATCGGATCACGGCAATATTTTGGAACTACGCATGGGTTTAAGAGTGAGGAAGTTGCGGGTTGCGGGAAGTTTGCTCTGTGAGAGACGCCTGACCGGAAATTCAAAATTCAAAATTCATCACTCAAAATTTATTAAGGTGGTCTCGATAACAAAAGAATTACTATGCTAAAGAACTATTTCAAAATTGCGTGGCGGAATCTTATAAAAAATAAAAGTTCGTTTTTTATAAACACCGTCGGCCTGGCTACGGGACTCACTTGCGTGATCCTCATATTCCTATGGGTGCAGGATGAAGTATCGATAGACAAATTTCACGGGAATAATGATCGCCTTTACCAGGTAATGGAGGTGAGCAAAGCAAATGACAAGATAGAAGTCGGCGCGGGCACACAAGGACTGCTGGCCGAAACCATGGCCAAAGATCTTCCGGAAGTGGAGGCTGCCACCTCTTTTTTCTCATTGGTAAATGAAGGATATTTTTTTAATCTGAAAACAAGCAAGGATAAAGTCATTAAAGGAGGCGGCGTTTTTGCTGATGAGAAATTCTTCGAAATGTTCTCCTATAATCTGATCGAGGGACAGGCTTCGCAGGTGTTGAAAAACAAAGAATCTGCTGTTATTTCAAAGGCGTTGGCAAATAAATTATTTGGCACCGACGCAAATCCGGTTGGTAAATCTTTTGAGTGGGAAGTTATCGGTAAAAAATTCATTGCCCAGGTTTCAGGGGTTTTTGAAGATGTGCCGGCTAATAGCACGCAGCAATTTGATTTTGTGTTGACAAAAGCTTCGCTTTTTGAAATGGTGCCAAATTTTAGGGAATGGTACAATGAAGGAACGAATACTTTCCTTCTATTAAAAAAAGGAACAGACATTGCGGCCTTTAATAAAAAAATAAAAGGTTTAGTCCAAAAATATAGCAATGATGATCGCTTCACCATTTTCGTAAGACCTTACTCAAGCGCTTACCTGTATGGAAATTATGAAAACGGCATACAGGCCGGTGGCAGGATCGGCTATGTAAAACTGTTTTCTGTGATCGGGCTTTTTATCCTGGTGATTGCCTGTATCAATTTTATTAACCTTTCTACTGCTACGGCTTCAAAAAGAGAAAAACAAATAGGCGTAAAAAAAGCCATTGGATCTACGAGAAAGCAGTTGATCTTTCAATTTTTAATGGAGTCTGTTGTGACCGTTTTGGTCTCACTACTGTTAGCGGTCTGCCTGGTTTGGTTATTGACGCCACAGTTTAATGCCATCACGGGAAAGTCGCTTTCGCTTCACCTAAGTGCTATAAATATTCTTTACCTGCTGGCTGCAGCCATTATTACGGGGATGCTTTCCGGCTACTACCCTGCCATTTATCTTTCCGGCATCAGCGCCGTCAGCGTGCTAAAAGGTAAGCGTAAAACTTCTTTCAGTGAAATGTTTGCACGAAAGGGACTCATGGTTTTTCAATTTGTGATTTCACTTTTTCTTATTGTATCGGTGCTGGCAATTTATGGCCAGGTGCAGTTTATCCAGACTATGAACCTCGGTTATGACCGTGATAATGTTGTTTATATTGACAAGGAAGGACCGTTGGTGAAAACATCCGAAAGTTTTTTGAACGAGGCCAGGAGCCTGCCGGGTGTTGTATCGGCTTCTGCCATCAATGGAGCGATAGCGCAGGCCGGTGATAATTCAACTACCGGCGGCATAGAGTGGCCCGGTAAGCGCTCGGACCAGGCGGTGGTATTTGCCGTAAAATCGATCGACTATGATTTGACAGAAACGCTTGGCATAACGATGGCGGAGGGCAGAAGTTTCTCCAAAGAGTTTGGCACAGAAGACAAGAACCTGGTCTTTAACGAAACCGCTATCAAGGCAATGGATATCAAAAATCCCATCGGTAAAACCGTGAATATGTGGGGAGAAGAAAAAACCATCATTGGCGTTACCAAAGACTTTTTTGCTAATTCCATCCATGAAAAAATTCCGCCGGTTGTAATGCGGTATGCGCCTTCAATTACTTCGTCGTTCGTGATGAAAATAAAACAGGGAAGAGAAAGAGAAACGTTGAGTCAGTTAGGGAGCCTGTATGCTAAGTTTAATCCTGGTTATACTTTCAAATACAATTTTATGGATGAAAAATACCAGGTGTTGTATGCCGCCGAGCAGCGGGTAGCTGCGCTCTCAAAATATTTCGCCGGGCTGGCTATCCTTATTTCATGTCTGGGGCTTTT
>JBBQSI010000450.1:0-3269 GCA_038213975.1 Chitinophagales bacterium | reverse complement strand
CATTGCCTATGCACCTGGCGCTAATTTCTTACCGGCTTAATAGAAAACTTGAGTGGAATAGCCGTAAAGAAAAATTTGTGCACGACAAAGAAGCGAATAGTTACCTGCACCGCGAGTATCGGAAGAAATGGGATCTTATCTAATGATACGAGGCGATGTTTATTGGCAGTGTTTGGAAATGGTAATTCAACCGATATTAATGCCTTCAGCAGATAACTCCACAGTTTATACAGAGCAAAAGCGAAGTATCGGCATGACCGGCATAAGTGTTACAGATTAAAAAAGCCTGTTACCAACAAAGGTATTATCACAAACTCTCTCACCGGTCATTGTAAACGCAGTGAACAATCCGCCGACGGCAAACAAAATCTATAGCAATGGTATTTTCCTGAACCAGCCAAAGCGTAAAACAGGCATTCGGAAAACGTTTGTTTATTTTGCGAACAGCGGTGTGTGTATCCGTGGGGTTTTCTTGTGTAGGTAATGTGCATGGCTGCAACCTACGGCTTGCGGGATTGCCATTCTGCAAGGCGATGGGTCGCTGCTTAGCGCTAGGCAACACACGGCAGACCCCCACACAGATATATTTTTTTAGTGGTAGTTGAGTGGTTGACCCCGCAAGGACGGGAAACAGTTTCACTTATTCAGAGAAATGAAGACCGCGAAAGGACGGAACTGGCAATCAGTCCCCTTTCACGTATTTCTGCCAGTTATGTTGTTCTTTGAACCCCAAAACTTCACGGATTTTGCGATTTGAAAACAATGCTTCATGTTCCTCCAATTCACGGCTAATGGGCACACCAGGAAAAAACTGTTTAGCCAATTCAATGCTGGGAATAATCGCACCGTTGTGATCATTTCCAGCATTGAAAATCTGGTAACCAAGATCGTTTTTTTTCAAACATAAATCCACAATCTGTCCCAGGTCACGTGCATCAATATAACAAAACGCATTTCTGCGACGCACTTCAGGGTTTTTGAAATAATGCGGAAACAGTTCTGCGTACTCGTGCGGCTCAATCACATTACCGATACGAAGCGCATAAATATCAAAGCCTGACCTTCGCTGAAAGCTGCGTGCCGTTTTTTCATTGACCACCTTCGATAATCCATAACTATCCATGGGATCAACATCATAGTCTTCCTCCAAAGGCAGCGTCTTAGGGTAGGTTGTGCCTTCAGAAAAACAGATGCCGTAGGTGGTCTCCGATGAGGCGATAACAACTTTTTTAATTCCAAGCTTAACAGCTGCTTCAATCACATTGTATGTGCCTATGGTGTTAACGCGAAAAGTTTCATTATCAGGTTTGATCAAGATCCTGGGTATGGCAGCAAAATGTACTACAGCATCAAAACGGGGTACGCCATTACCTGGTTCCAACTCATCTAACCCGGCATACGAACTCATGGCGTTAAACATTTGTCCCGAATCCGTAATGTCTGCTATCAGATTGTCCACTCCTGGGTAATCCAAAGGCGTCAGATCTACATTCATTACTCTATGTCCTTGTTCAAGAAGGTAAGGTATCACATGCTTTCCTGCTTTTCCAGAACCCCCTGTAAAGAATATCCGTTTTTTAGTCATGTATGCTGCTGCTTAATAATGATTTTAATTTTTTATCAGCTATGGAGTGTGCGCTGTATATTTTCAGTTCACCTTTTCCGTTACAAATGTATGAGATAGGAATTTTAAAGTGTCTGAGGGTTCTGCCGTGTGTGGTCTTTGTGCATTTGCTGGCGACCCCTCGTTGTAATGAATGGTATACTACTCTAAAGTCAAATGGCTGGTAGCTTTTTGTAATGCAAGTACATTAAGTGTTAGCTGCTGCTTATCACAGGGTCGCAGCTTTGCGCAAAGCTATTCGGCAGACCCTGCGTGGACACTTTCCGTTTATTGGTAGATTTGGATATCACCCTGCAAGGACAGGAATTTTTCAACATCCTCCAGGTCTGGGTATGGCATAAATCACGTTGCCTGAAACAGACAAATTGAAGACCTTATTTTCTATAGAAGGAAGTAACAGTTTCCATGTTTTTCCCTTGTCTGATGATCTAAAGATGCCGGTAGGATGACCACAAAAGAAGTATTCACCAACCTGAATAATTGAGGCAATGGAGAGGGTAGCCGGAAGGCCAGTGTCAATGGGCTGCCAGGTTTTACCGCCGTCGTAGGATGTTCGCACTCTTCTGGTCTCCGACCCTGTATTGTAAGTGATAGCAGCAAATCCATCTTTGATGCGTTCTACAGCGATGCCAACACCGCCCTCACTAATCACCAAATCCCAGTTTTCACCATCATCGGTTGACCGTATTATACCCTTCTGGCTGGTCGCCATAAGTACACCGTTTGACTCTACCAATTTCATTACCCAGCCTCCGGTATGGACTTGCTTCCAGGTTTCTCCACTGTTAGTGGATTTAAAAAGGCCTTTGTCGGAGCCGATGAACACTGTGCCTTTGGCAGTTTCAAAAACGATGCGTACGTCTTTCTCTTGCAAATTCATGTACATGGGTGACCATACACTCGTTCCGTTTATTTTTTGTAAAAATTGGCCATCGTAGTTGTATGCAAATATCCCGGTCCTACCAGGGGTAATGCCGCTATGTTCGTCCGGGCAAATCTCTTTTTTCCAAAACGGAGCTGTGGAATTGGGTTTACTGTGATATAGCCCATTTCCAGCACGTAAATAGAGCCCACTATCATTTGCAAAAAAACCATCTCTCTGGATACCGTCATCCCCCTGCAAATTTTCGGGCAGCCCTTCGCTAATGTCCTGCCATGTTTGTCCACCATCAGTAGATTTAAAAATGATGTTTGCAGCGCCAGCCTTATCTCTTTTTTGTTTTTGCTGACTATGCGTGATTGGACATGACTGTGGAAATTCTAACGCCAGATCAAATGCAAATCGGAATTGAAAAAGGAACAAAAAAGCAAGGTTATAGATTATTTTCATGACTATAATTAATTTGATGAAACAATGTTGTAAACATATTAGTTGTCAATTATCCTGCAGCTTTTTAGTTGTAAAAAGTTGTATATGTAAAACGTTTGTAGATCACCTAAACTAAGTGGAGCTTGTACAAAAGAAGTATTTTAAATACTAACTGGTTTTATCGTACACAAGCTTCCTTATATCCTCGCCAGCGTTGACCTGGACAAAAATAGACTTACCATCATTGATCAACTTCCAAACCTCTCTTACTTTAATATCTGGTGTCTTACCTTTTGTATAGAAGGATTTAACCGAGTTAACAATCATAGTTTGGCC
>JBBQSI010000449.1:0-3276 GCA_038213975.1 Chitinophagales bacterium | reverse complement strand
CAGAAGCATTATCGAAATGAAGAATGCCATAAGGAGTGGCGCCAGCACACTGTTAGCGACAACAATGAGGGTACCAAGGACAAATAACCCGACAAGTTCAATAGATCGCCTGACGGTGTATGGAAGCTTATTCATTGAGATGAAGACGTGCTTTGAAGATTAGGGGATTTGTTGAAAGATAGTAATTAGCAGTTGTTATTGATGATGCTCATCGGAAGCAATAAGCAAGAGTCATTCCGAAAAGGAATATTAAGTTTTTAAATGACTCGCAGTAGATAATGGCACTAATTTCGCGTCCTCTTGCGAAAATGAGCGCATGAAATTAATTTGCTTTGTCTTAGGATTGCTTTTCAAGACAATTTCTTTTGCCCAGGTGACGTACCCGTACCCCGTTCACTATTTTACAGTTACGGTAGAACAACTACCGGTAAAGATGGCTTTTATGGAAGTGAAACCGCCGAAATCCAACGGTGAATCTGTCATTCTTTTTCATGGCAAAAATTTCAACGGCTATTATTGGAAAGACGTAGCAGCAGCACTAACTAATTCAGGCTACCGGGTAATTATTCCCGACCAGGTTGGCTGGGGCAGGTCTGAAAAACCTGATATCCATTACAGCTTTCATATGTTGGCTGACAACAGTAAACGTTTGCTGGATTCACTGGGCATCCAGCAAGTGATCGTTATCGGTCATTCAATGGGTGGTATGTTGGCCACCCGCTTCTCTCTAATGTATCCTGACATGGTTTCTCAACTAATTTTGGAAGACCCGATTGGCCTGGAAGACTATAGAACATTTGTTCCGTATACAACTACAGACTCCCTGTTTGCTTCCGAAAAAAAAGCCACTTACGCATCTTACAAAAAATACCAGGAAGGATATTATCCTGAATGGAAACCGGAATACGAACAGTACGTAAAAGCACAGGCGGAACCACTCACAGAGCCAAATTTTGAAAAGACAGCCTGGGCGAATGCCTTGACCTATCAAATGATTTACGAGCAGCCGGTAGTGTATGAATTTAAAAGTATCACGGTGCCCACTCTTCTAATCGTGGGTAAGGAAGACCGGACGATCGTTGGCAAAGGCAAGCTAAGCGAGGAAGTAAAGCAAAGGCATGGGCAATATCCTGAACTTGGGAAAAAGACGAGAGATGCAATCCCGAATTCCGAATTGGTGGAGCTTGATGGTGTGGGTCATATTCCGCACATCCACACGCCGGATGAGTTCATTGACCTGGTGATGACTTTCCTAAAAAAACAATAATCTTACGTTCTGCGATCTTCTGTTGTTAAAGGAATTGATTAATTAATAAAGAATATTTCCCGGGTAATACTATCCATTTGGAAGTTTTGGGAAACGTGGAAGGTGTACTGAAGCCGTCCTTGAAGAAATAATCTTCAGGTGTTTACTGGTACACCCGTATATAGTCCACCACCATCGAATCTTTTATAAATGAAGGACTAATACTTCCGGCAAAATTACCACCCATGGCCACGTTCATGATGAGGAAGAAATCATGGCTGAAAGGGATTGAACCGGAATTGCCGACCGTATGAACTACTGCCCCATCGACTGCCATCCTGATGATGGACTTGTTCCACTCCAGGGAATAGATGTGGAATTGTGTAGCAGCATCACTGATCACGAGTGAGCTTCCATTTGCGTTGCCCCCGGAGCGACCGGGATAATGAAGTGTACTATAAATGCGGTTCAGATCTCGGCCAAGGTGCTCCATGATATCAATCTCCCCGCAGGCGGGCCAACTCACCGTGGAAATGTTACTTCCCAACATCCAGATAGCCGGCCAGGTACCCACAACTGAAGGCAGCTTTGCCCTTGCTTCCACCTTACCATAAGTGAATTCATATTTTCCCTGGGATAAGATTCTTGCGGAAGTATAATTGTTTCCCATATATTTTTCCGCCAATGCAGTGATTACCAGGTTACCATCTTTTACGATAACGTTTTCGGGACGATCGGTATAATACTCTAACTCGTTGTTGCCCCACCCATTCCCACCTATATCATAGCCCCACTTTGCAGGATCAGGTATACCCGGTGTATCGAATTCATCAGAAAATACGAGCTGGGGAATCCTGGGCTTGACTATAACGGTGACGGATATACTTTTTGAGAGAGAAGAACCGCCCGCACCGGAAGCGGTGACTGTAGCGGTGTACGTATTGGTTCCGCCAGAAGTATATTGATGGCTGATATTTCCTCCCGGTGCATCTTGTGAAGAACCATCTCCAAAATCAAAACGAAAGGACGTGGCGTTTTCAGCAGTGGCTATGAAATTCACTTTGCCACTGGAGTCGCTTGCTGCCACGGCACTTACCGTGAGGTTTGCAACGCCGGGATCGCTTTTTTTACAGCTTATAACAGCAATAAGTAAAATCAGCAGGGGAATGTGTTTAGTTTTCATACGCAGCCATTAATAGAAAGATTCGAGTCAAAAGATAAGACTTATAACGGATCAAAATTTCCGGAAAAAGTACCCCGCGTACACAGGGGCGAGTTCCTTAAAAAGTTCATTCATGCACATCAAATCTTTCAACAAAGAATAGCTACTTTAGTTTTCAAATGATGGCCATGACTCAAAAGTTTCTGTATTCAAATACTTGCCCTGTCTCTTGCCTTCCTTTCCTGCAAAAGGGATGTCCCTCTTATTGAAGAAAGCCCAAATAATGTAGTAAATGGACGTCCGCAACAACCGCCGCCAGCGTCAATGACGCCTGGTGTTTGTAGCTATGACCTGAATGAAGCGGCGGTAACGACAGCGGGGTCGACGAAAACCTTTGAAGATAATTTCGCGACGGACCTGGGGTTGGCCTTTACAGGCCTCGTAACAAGTGATGATTAATCATAAAAACCCCGTAACAGCATATATCTACGGCGATTAATTAGCTAATTTAATCCGGCGAGGGATGGCTCGATAGCCACTCACGGGGTGAGCATCTTTGCGCTGAAAAATTTCGCCAAATAATTTTCCAATATCTCAGATGAAAAATGTTACCGCATTAAGGATAAGTATTTCGTTGAATTTGTAAAAAATGATAGCCAGCAAAAAGCTTTCTATAATATGAAGGGCACACTTATTTACAATATAAAGCTTTGATTCTGGAAAATGAGGAGTCTTGATCAATGATTTCCCCTGTCCGGTAGAAACCTGGCCAGGTGATCTTCATAAAGCAGCAGGCAGATAATCGCCGACGTCATGCCTATTACCGCACCGGCAAAAACATCCTGCATAAAATGCTGGGCAAGATAGA
>JBBQSI010000448.1:0-3285 GCA_038213975.1 Chitinophagales bacterium | reverse complement strand
CCGAAGATCAGTGCTGAAACCCGCCGTGCCAGAATTCCATCATTAGAGGTATTGATCATAAAACTCACGAAACCCCACAGCAAAAACAAAGCGGTGAATCCGGTAAAAAAAGATACCAGTGGCGACTGTGGTATCAACACGGAAACAATAAAGGCTATTAAAGCGATGGTCCACCAGGGTAAAAACAGGCAGGCGCAAAAACTCAGTAACATTACCAGGCCTATCGAAACAATGAATTTCATTTTTGATTTTTTAATTTTTGTCAGCCGGCCTTTTTCGTAAACTTCATTACCGCCATTATTTTGGCGTCCTTCTGTTCATCGGCTTTCATCACCCATAACTTATTATATTCTCCTTTCGCCCAGGTGTTCACCAAATCATCATAAAACCTGCTGCCGGGGTTACCGCTTTGTCCCCCGGGATACACTGCCCAGGCCTCTGTGTCAGCCGTGAGGTTCACTACCATTCTCCAACTGGGACCATGTTGTGCTTTGGTAGCATTTATGCAATTGGTTCCGCCACCAACCGGGAGGTGCAGCCGGCTCAATGGATCCAGCCGTGCAAGATGTTGTATGCGGGTATCCTTGTAGGCACCCCATTCCAGTTTCTGCCGGCTGTCCAGTTTTTTATAAACTGGCACGAGATCTTTAAAAACATTGGTGACCACTTGCGGAAGTGCCTCCACCTGCGGCGTATTGATGTCGTCTACAAAAGAGAAAGCCGAGTCTTTCAAGAGATTGTTGAGCAACGTACTTTCATAGGGCTGCATTAAGCTGAGTGTAGATTTATGGAATTCATCATTCCATATTTTATGACCCAGACTGTCCCACAACAAGACAAACATGGTTGCAGCTTTAGATGAAATACCATTATTATAATTCCATTCTTTAAACGCTTGCAGGTAAAGTTTTTCCTCGGAATTGATGGACTTTTCATCCACGTTTTTTAAGAGCAATGGCAGAGCCATTTCTGCAAAAATATTATAGTTGTCCGTCTGCAGCTTCATCATATCCTCTGGTGTCACGCGGGACATACCGCTCAATCGTCGGTTTATTTCCAGTGCCCTGTAAGGAGGAAAGCTACCACCAAGATAATAGGGATAGGCAGTGTTCGCCGGGAGTTGATTGGCGCTACTTACAAATCCCCGCTCAGGATTAACCAGGTGAGGATTTTCTTCTTGTGGAATATTTCCCTGCCACATAAAACTGCTGTCCGTACCCGGCATTACAAAGTCGCCCTGGCGTTTCCATTTCGCAGGAAATTCTCCCTGGTCCCAAATGGCGATATCACCTTGCTTATTAGCGAAAATGCAGTTTTGCCCCGGCGTGTGCAGATATTTAATGGCAGCCAAATAGTCGTCATAAGTTTTCGCCCTGTCTAGTAGTAAAAAGGTTTTAAGGTCATTGCTTGCATCGTGGGCTTTCCAGCGCACGGCATATGATTTATCGTTATTCAAAATGCTGCCTGGAAATTTGTTATCAAACTGCACCGGCCCGAACAACGTGTAGGCAACAGAATCAATAAAATCTGGTCCCCCTTTTACTTTGATGATTTCGTTTCTAAATTCTGCAGATTTCCACGCACTATCGAAAAAATATTCTTTCCTGCTACCGTCGCGAAATTTGATTTCGTAATAATCTTTTACATCACGCATGGCATTGGTGAAGCCAAATGCGCAGTTGCCATTAAACCCAATTATTATCCCGGGCGAGCCGGGAATCGTAGCACCGTAGGCGTTATACTCCGGCGTATGAATTTGCATTTCGTACCAGATGGATGGCAGGTTGAGGCCAAGGTGTGGATCGTTGCACAGGATGGGTGCTCCACTCTGCGTTTTCACGCCACTTACCGCCCAGTTGTTACTGCCGTTGTCCGCATCTGGTTGCTCGGATGTTACAAAAACAGAATCAGGTTTGGGAAAATAAAGAGAATCCGCAGATGCGGGGATTACAGGAAGTACTCCGGTCACGGGGAAAGCCGTTCCCGCCGGCACAATGGGGTCCAGTGAATCCATGATAACGGGATAAAGTTTATCGAAATCCCCGGCGGAAAAGACAGACCTGGCATTGGTATATTCAAAATCGTTTTCGTGGCCGGTAAGGTCGTAACTCATATACTTTAAAAGCAACGCACTTTTCAGGTTGCTCCATTCTTCGGGGTGATAGCCGAGGAGCTTGTACTCAAAAGGGTAATCACTTTCAGTAAGGGTATGGATAAATGCGTTCACACCGGCTGTATAACTGTTTAAGGCAGCAAGTGTTTGGGGATCTGCTTCCATTGCCCTCAATGAATTTTCAGCAGCATACGTCATACCCAGGCGGCGCATACTGCGATCCAGTGGTAGCGCTCTTTGCCCCACGATCTCAGAAAGTCTGCCTGCCGCAGCATATGTTTGAAAATCCATCTGCCACAAGCGGAACCTGGCGTGCAGAAAACCCTGGATAAACAGACCGTCACTTTCATTCTCAACAAATACATGCGGCACGAGCCTTTCATCAAAATATACCTCCGCCGGGCCTGCCAGCCCGGGAAGTGAAAGATCCATTGAATAGTCTTTATCTGCGGCTTCAGCATTTTGCCAAAGGCCGCTTTGCGGCGCAAGCAGTTTGCCCAACGGCGCCTGCAGAACCCAGGAAGTATTTAGAATAATAATCAGGCCGATAGTGAGGATACCAAAAATCGCCAGGGGGACAACCTTCATAAAGTGATTTGTTCGTTCTAAGATAATGTAAAGGGGATTACAAGAGAAATCGTGTTACTGAATGGCCGCCTTGAATGTGCTGGCGAGATGCTGAATTTCCGATACTGTATTGAAAGAGTGCAATACCACCCGCAAGCGTTCGCTGCCTTTTGGCACCGTAGGATACAAGATTGCCCGTACATCCAGGTTTTCCTGCTGCAGCCGGGTAGCAACCTTCTTGGCAACTTCATTTCCGGGCACTATCAAAGCCTGAATCGCTGTATTACTCGCAGTCGTGAAGGTTGATGGTATCTGCTCTTTGAAAGTGTTTACGGCTTTTGTGATTTGAAGCCGTTCATGCTGCATTGTGGGAAACACTTTATAGGAGGCCCGGATTGCTGAAACGTCTGAAGGGGGTAATGCAGTGCTGTAAATAAAAGGACGGGCAAAATTTACCAGGAAAGTCCTCAGGAGTTCACTGCCTAAAATGATGGCTCCATGCACACCACAGGCTTTGCTGAAAGTATGCACCCGCGCCAGGCAATCTTCTTCCAGTTTTAGCTCCTGCACGTACCCGGCCCCGTTAGGTCCAACGATACCGGTAG
>JBBQSI010000447.1:0-3295 GCA_038213975.1 Chitinophagales bacterium | reverse complement strand
GAAAAGGCTCAAAGAATCAGCGATAAACTTTTTGATCCTTTGAGCTTTCCAGCATGTATAAAAATCTAATTACTGACCCGGAGCTTGCTGAGGCTGGCCGCCCCCACCGTGCTGCATTTGCTGCATTTGTTGCATTTGCTGCATCATCTTTTGACGGGCTTCCATATTTTTCTCATACTCTTCCCTTGGGAACACATCCAGTACCGACACGTCGAATACGAGCGGAGTGTTCGGGGCAATATCGCCGCCAGCGCCGCGGGTACCATAAGCGAGATAAGATGGGATAAAAAGACGGCCCTTCCCACCTTCGTGAAAATAGACAAGTCCGTCAGGCCATCCGTCGATGGCGCCACGTTCGCCGATCACAAAAGAAAACGGGTTCACAGATTTACCAGTCGAGTCATAGCTTTGATCAAATACTTTTCCTTCCAATGTCATTCCGCGATAATCAACAGAAACAGCTTTTCCTGTATCTACCTTGGGACCTGTACCAGGCTCCTGGATCTCCACATAAGTTCCTTTCTCAGTCCTGATCGCGTTGATGTTATTCTTTGCCAGGTAGTCCTGTAAAGTTTTATCGTCAACACCTTTTTGCGACTCGGTCTGGATAGAATCTATTTTGCGCATGGAAGCCATTGTTTCCATTTGCATAGTCTGTGCCTGCGCCTTATCTGTCAACACATCCAACACTTTAAAACGATAGCCAATGAAGGAACCTTTCTTTGCGAAGTCTGGTAAGTTTGGATTCATCTTCATGATGGTATCCACAGGTATACGGGTAACAATACTGTCACCGGATTTTGCAGACTTAAAGATGGTTACGTAGTCAGGAGGCAGCCTTAATGAATCTATCTCCATAAACTGCGGCAGGGAATCATACGGCGTAGGCATAAGAGAGTCGTTGTAATAACTGTATGCCCGGAATTTAACCGTATTGCCATATTTTATTTCCTTATCACCACTTCCTTTGATGATCTTGTACTCAAGACCACTTTTTGTTTTGGTGAATTTTTGATCACTACATCCCGCAGCTACTAATACAATAGCGATAACTGCTAAAAGATGATTCTTATTCATGTTTATTTTTTTTTAAAATTTATAACTCTGTAATTGTTCTTTACTTTCTTTCATTGCCTGGATAAACTTCTTCACTACCTGATCGAGGCTTTCAGTATTGCGCCCGCCTGCAGCGCTGAAATGGCCGCCACCGTTAAAGTACTTCCTGGCAAAGGTGTTCACGTCGAAGCCGCCTTTACTACGGAAGGAACTTTTCCTTTCATCTCCCCTGTCAATAACCACCGCGGCCAGCTTAATTCCCTTAATGCTCAAGGGGAAATTCACGAGGCCTTCAGTATCACCTGTCCGCACATTGAAGCGAATAAGGTCTTGCTGGGGAATGGCGATCAAGGCGGTATTATATTCGTAAAATATTTCCATTCTGTTTAGCAGGATATTTCCAAAAAACCTAAATCTGCTCTCAAGATAGTTATCGAAGAGATTTTCATGAATGATACTGTGCTCAAGTCCGCGATCTTTCAACTCGGCGATCATCCTATGGACACTGGCTGATGTTGACGTAAACCGGAAAGATCCTGTATCCGTCATGACGCCTGCGTACAAACATTCGGCTGCTGCCTTCGTCAATTTTTCTATGTTATCACTTTCCACGATAAAATCGTAGACCATTTCGGCAGTAGAGCTTTTCTTATTATCGCTTATTCCGAAATCAAAATCTTTCTCACTGGGTTGCTCGTGGTGATCAATTAGAATTTTTACGGCGTTAGATTCCAATAAAAGTGGTTCCAACCTTCTAGCCCTGTTCATCACATTGAAATCGAGACAGAAAATCCACTCAGCATTTTTGACGGCCGGTATAGCTTTATCGCCCTGTGTCTCAAAATCCAGCACTTCTTTTGCCCCCGGCATCCAATTAAGAAAATCAGGCCAGTTTGTGGGGGAAATGACGGTAACCTCATGGCCAAATTCTAAAAGAAAGTTATAGAGGCCAAGTCCGGAGCCCATTGCATCACCATCTGGTTTTTGGTGAAAAGTGATCACTATTTTTCTCGGCTTGCTTAACTCAGGATATAACTCGGCAACAGGTTTCATAAAATGGGTGCAAAAGTAACCGTAATTGAGGACTATGCCAATACGATTATTGATAAGCGTGTCATTTAACGCTCGTCCAACAATACTTTAACGAACTCATTATGAAATGAAGACAATCATGACTTCCAGAAGCGGTTGGCAGAATTATGCTACCAGATCTTTACTCGTTCACTTTTGGGAATAAACATGGGGTCGTCTTTTTTAATTCCGAAGGCATCGTACCATTCATCGATATTGGCAACTATTGCGTTGGTGCGATACATACCCGGAGAATGTGGATCCGTTTTGATCAACTGGGCTGTGGTTTCCGGCAATGTATTGCTGCGCCAAATTTGCGCCCAGCTAAGAAAGAAACGTTGTGCCGGAGTAAAACCACCTATTCTTTTACCTTCTTTAAATTGTTTTGTTTTTGTAAACGCCTCGTAGGCGATACTCAGGCCGCCGAGGTCTGCGAGGTTCTCTCCTAAGGTCAACCGGCCATTCACGTGAATTGTATCAAGCACGGTAAGTGCATCATATATATCGGCAACCTTATCTGCCCTCAATTTGAAGTTGTCGCCGTCTGAGGCCTGCCACCAGTCCAACAAGTTTCCATTGCCATCAAACTGTCTCCCCTGGTCGTCAAAACCATGGGTCATCTCATGTCCGATTACAGCAGCGATACCTCCATAATTTACCGCGTCATCGGCATTAAAATCGAAAAAAGGAAATTGTAAAATACCAGCCGGAAACGTGATATCATTATTCGTTGGACTGTACTGCGCATTGATAGTCGGCGGAGTCATACCCCAATCAGTCTTGTCGACAGGCTTTCCCATCCGGTTCACCATGTAATTATAGGCCCACATATTAGCACTTTGAATATTACCAAAATAATTGTCGGGGCTTATTTCGATCCCCTGATAATCTTTCCATTTATCGGGATAAGCAATTTTTTTAGTAAATGCATTTAGCTTTTTAAGCGCTTTATCTTTTGTAGAATCACTCATCCATTCCAGGCGGCGAATGCGCTCAGCAAAAGTGCTTTCCATATTTGACACCAGGTTCACCATGTACTCCTTTGCCTCCGGCTTAAAATATTGCTTTACATATAATTGCCCAATCAAATCTCCCAACATTCCGTCAATATTTCCACTGATCTTCTGCCACCGCGGCGTTTGTTCTTTTTGCCCTGTCAACACCTGCT
>JBBQSI010000446.1:0-3302 GCA_038213975.1 Chitinophagales bacterium | reverse complement strand
GTTATTCATTTTCCTTCAGGTTTTCGGCTACTCCTGCCGGCAACAGGGTGAAACGAAAAATATCTTTCGCTATAATGAACAGTCGGGAATCGCTTCCCTCGATCCCGCTTTTGCAAAAAATCTTTCTATAATGTGGGGTGTGCACCAATTGTATAATACGCTCGTGCAGACAGATGACAGTTTAAACATCGTTCCTTCCATTGCCAGAAAATGGGATGTTTCCCCAGATAATCGTGAATTCATTTTTCATCTGAGAAATGATGTTTATTTCCACGATAATGAGATCTTCCCCGGCGGCAAAGGCAGGAAGATGACGGCGCGGGATGTTGTATATACTTTTCACAGGATCATCGATCCGAAAACAGCGAGCAGCGGCGCCTGGATCTTTAACGACCGGGTTGACAGCCTGCAACCTTTTACCGCGATCGACGATACCACTTTTAAATTAAAATTAATTCGGCCTTTCCATCCCGTACTGGGTATTTTAAGCATGCAATATTGCTCCATCGTTCCGCACGAAGCCATAGAAAAATTCGGAAAAGATTTCAGAAATCACCCGGTGGGGACCGGTCCTTTTCAATTCGTGGCCTGGGAGGAAGGGCAAGCGTTGATCATGAAAAAAAACATACATTATTTTGAAAAGGATAGTGTTGGTCAGCGACTACCATACCTCGATGGAGTTAAGGTTTCTTTTTTTGAAAACAAGGCTACAGAGTTTTTAGAATTTCGCCAGGGCAAGCTGGATTTTATAAACGATATCGATCCGTCTTTCAAAGACGAGGTGCTGACGAAAGCCGGCAGGCTGCGCCATGACTGGGAAGGCAAGATCATGCTAAAGAAACACCCGTTTCTCAATACCGAATATCTTGGCATCTTACAGGATACCTCGCGGACCGTAGTACAACAATCTCCCTTAAAAGACGTGCGCATTCGCAAAGCCATTAACTATGGTTTTGACCGCCGGAAGATGGTGCTTTACATCCGCAACTCTGTGGGTATTGCGGCAGAAAGTGGTTTCGTGCCCGCAGGATTACCATCGTTTGATTCTTCCATTGTAAAAGGGTATCATTACGATCCTTCCCGCTCTCTGCAGTTACTGAAAGAGGCCGGGTTTCCTAACGGCAATGGGCTACCCGAAATTAAGTTGTTGACCATTCCGATATATGCTGATCTCGGCAGTTTTATTGCCAATGAATTGCGCCAGGTAGGGATCAGGATCCAGGTGGAGGTTGTGCAAAAAAGCGTTTTGCTGGAGCAAACAGCAAAATCGGAAGCTTTGTTTTTTCGTGGTAGCTGGCTGGCTGATTATCCGGATGCGGAAAATTATTTAAGCGTTTTTTATGGAGGCAATCCTGCTCCTCCCAACTATACGCAATATAACAATCCAGCATTTGATGCCTTATATGAAAAAGCCCTCGCAGAAACGAATGATTCCCTGCGCTACGAATTGTACAGGCAGGCAGACCAGTTAGTGGTGAATGATGCCCCTGTTGTGCCCCTTTTTTACGATATGGTGAACTGGATCATTCAGCCGTATGTCAAAAACTTTGAGCCAAATGGTTTGAACGTGCTGGAATTGCGACGGGTAAAGTTTGAGAAGTAAGCGTCGTAGAAATAGCGCTTAGGCGTTCCTAAAATTTTCGGATAGCCGTTAGCGTTTGTTTTACCATTTCTTCGGAAATGTCCAGGTGCAACACCATCCTGATCTGGGTTTCACTGATTTGATAGATAAGGATATCTTCTTCCCTAAACTTTTCCGCAAGAGCCACGGGAGTGTAGCGGCCTTTTACTTCAAAAATGATAATATTGGTTTCGACCGGAAGCACTTCACCCACAAAGTCACATTCTTTTAAGGCCACTGTAATTTCTTTCGCCCGCTCATGATCTTGCTGCAGGCGCTCCACATGGTGCTGAAGTGCATACAGACCTGCAGCCGCTATATAGCCCGCCTGGCGCATTCCACCGCCGAACACCTTACGTACCCGCCGTGCTTTTTTGATAAAAGATTTTTCACCAAGTAATACGCTGCCAACTGGTGCGCCCAATCCTTTGCTCAGGCAAATGGAGATGGAATCGAAAAGTCTTCTATAATCTTTGGGCTCTTCTTTACCTGCAACGATGGCATTGAAAACCCGTGCACCATCCAGGTGCAGGCGAAGATCATGTTTATCACAAACCTCTTTTATTGAAGTAATGGTTTTGAGATTGTAACAACTACCGCCACCCCGATTTGCCGTATTTTCCAAACACACCAGGCTGGTGTTTGCTTTGTGCACATCGTCTGGATTGATCGCACTTTTCACTTGGTGCGCATTTATTCTTCCCCGGTCTCCTTCAAGTGCTTTCACCTGGCATTGCGAATTAAAAGCAATGCCGCCGCCTTCATAAATGTAAACATGGCTTAGCTTATCACATATCACTTCGTCGCCTGGCTCGGTATGGCATTTGATCGCGATTTGGTTGGTCATGGTGCCGCTGGGACAATAGAGGCCAGCTTCGAAACCAAACAAATCCGCTGTAAATTTTTCGAGTCGATTTACGGTGGGATCTTCTCCAAATACGTCATCACCGACTTTTGCACCCTGCATCGCTTCCAACATCTGCGGGGTAGGCTTAGTAAGTGTATCCGATCTATAATCTATCATGACGCGAAATTAATTCTTGCGAAAGAAATTATTCCGGGAAATGAAATTCTTCGTAACCCGCTCATAGTATTAAGATTATATAAATGTTTCTAACGTTATGAAATGCAGAATTTGAGCGTTAAATTTGTAAATGTTTCTGAAAGATCGCGCAGTTAACACATCTTTTGCAACATTTTCCCCCCTGTCATTGTCTTTACTACGTATATTAAACATTAACAATAAACAAACATGAGGCAACTTAAAATTGCTACCCAGATTACCAACCGTGATTCGCAAGCGGTTGAGAAATATCTGCAAGAGATTTCCAAAATTGGAATGATTACCCCTGAAGAAGAAACTATTTTAGCACAGAAGATCAAAATGGGCGACCAAAGAGCTCTTGAGCGTCTTACAACAGCCAACCTACGTTTCGTAGTCTCAGTTGCAAAGCAGTATCAACATCAGGGATTGTCATTAAGCGATCTCATTAACGAGGGTAACCTCGGCCTGATCAAAGCAGCACAACGCTTTGATGAAACCAAAGGATTTAAATTCATTTCATACGCTGTTTGGTGGATTCGCCAGTCCATCCTGCAAGCGTTGGCAGAGCAAGGCAGATTAGTCCGCCTGCCTCAAAACAAGATTGGCACCTACAACAAGGCTAACAAAGCCTACATG
>JBBQSI010000445.1:0-3306 GCA_038213975.1 Chitinophagales bacterium | reverse complement strand
AACAAAAAGCAGCCAAAGCATATCTTGACAGGTTGTCTATTGAGGAAATATCGCTTGTCACTAATGTTATCATGGCCGGCCTTCCCGGAACAGATGAAGTGTTTACAGTTGAAGAATTCAAGGAGCATTTGCGCAGATACGCCGGGGTGGATGCAACGAAACTAAAAGAGAACCTAGCCTATTTCCTTCGGGCGATCATCCCAGCAGCGGAAGAAGCCGGGATAAAAATGTGCATTCATCCGGATGATCCCCCTTTCCCTATATTGGGTTTACCCCGTGTCGTTTCTAGTGAAAGCGACCTGGCCGATATCATTGGTTTTGCCCCCTCATCGAGTAATGGGATAACGCTTTGCACAGGCTCTTTAGGTGCAAGAGACGATAATGATATCCCTGGAATTATCGAAAGAATGGGCGAACATATACATTTTGTTCATTTACGTAATGTGATGCGGGAAGCCGATGGCAGTTTTTACGAGGCAGAGCATTTGGCCGGGAGCACGGATATGTACGCCGTGATGAAAAACATCATCCTGGAACAACAAAAACGTGTGAAGGCTGGTAGAACAGATATTGCAATCCCGATGCGTCCGGACCACGGTCATAAGCTACTGGATGATGTGAATAGAAATACATATCCTGGTTATTCTATCATTGGACGGCTTAAAGGCCTCGCAGAGCTTAGGGGACTTGAGATGGGCATTAAAAGGTCACTTATGTAACAGACGCACGCAGCAGGGGTGAGGGTAGCGTTGTACTTTATCAGTGTAAAAAGTTGGAAGGTTCTCAGACGAGGAAAGACGATATTCACTACCCCGAGCCTCTAGCTGTACGAAATACTTGGAAAGAATGGGTTGAAGCAGAATTATTCAACAATGATAATTTGCCTGCATCATCTTTTAGAACAGATAATTGGTAATATTACAATATGAAAGTTATTTTTCTGTATAGTTTATCTTGCTTTTTTGTATTAAACTCTTTCGGGCAGAGTATGGAGACCATCAAATTATGGCCTGGAAATGTTCCGGGAGAAACGGGGATAAAACATCCTGCGGAGCTTCATCCCGACAGCAGCAGAAATGTAAAACGTATCACCAACATTACCGATCCCGACCTGACGGTTTACCGACCAGGGAAAAATGCAAATGGTGCGGGCATTATTATTTGTCCCGGGGGCGGCTATTGGATTCTTGCCATTAATATTGAGGGTGATGAAGTTGCTTCATATTTTGCCGCAAAAGGTTACACAGTATTTGTGCTGCAATATAGGGTTCCACAGAAGCAAGAGGGAGCTTTGCAGGATGCACAGCGAGCTATTCGCATCGTCAGAAGCAGGGCAAGCGATTGGAAACTGGATCCTGGCAAGATTGGCATGCTTGGATTTTCTGCCGGCGGGCATCTTTCTGCCTTAGCCGCCACCGGGTTTACCAAGAAAACTTATACTCCCATAGATGATATTGACAAGGTTTCGTCCAGACCGGATTTTGCGGTGCTTATTTATCCGGCTTACACCGCAACAACACAGGACAAAAAACAGCTTAACCCGCTATTAACGATGACGAAGGATACACCGCCTTTCTTTATTTTTATGACTGCTGACGATCAAAACGACATGCCATTCCCTCTGGCTTTTGCACTGAGGGAATTAAAGCTGCCTTTTGAAATGCATATTTATGCGACGGGCGGACATGGATATGGTCTGAGATCAGGAAACCCTGCAGCAGAAGAATGGCCCCGGCTGGCAGAGAAATGGCTTATAAAAACACTAAAAATTAATTGACAATATCATGCAGAGCAAGTTTTCATTGGAAGGAAAAGTAATTGTAGTAACAGGGGGAACAGGAATAATTGGCAATTCATTTATTAAGGGGATCACTGAAGCCGGCGGCGCTGTCGGGATTTTAGGCAGGAATGAAGAAGTCGCCAATCAGCGTGCCGATCAGGTTAACCGGGAAGGTGGAAAAGCCATAGCTTTGATTGCCGATGTATTGGACGAAAAGAGCCTGGAAGTGGCTAAGAACAGAGTACTTGACAAATTTGGGAAAATCGATGGACTGGTGAACGCAGCCGGAGGTAATATGCCCGAAGCGGTGGTTCAGAAAGACGATGATATTTTCAAAATGAATATGGATGGCATGAAGAGAGCTGTTGATTTGAACTTATGGGGAACTTTAATTCCAACCCAGGTTTTTGGCGAGGTAATTTCTCAGAATAAGCAGAAAGGAAGTATTATCAATATATCGTCTATGAGTCCGAAGCGCGTAATTACCCGCGTATTAGGATACAGTATGGGTAAGGCAGCCATAGATTGCTATACGCAATGGTTTGCCGTGGAAATGGCCAATCGCTTTGGGGATAAAATACGCATGAACGCAATTGCGCCCGGTTTTTTCCTGACGGAGCAAAACAGAACTCTGCTAACCAATACAGACGGTACTTTTACCGAGCGTGGAACCCTTGTTCTTAAACAAACCCCGTTCAAAAGGTTCGGTCATACCGACGAATTAATCGGGGCACTGGTTTGGCTTTTGAGCGACGCCTCAGAATTTGTCACGGGAACTGTGATCAATGTGGATGGAGGATTTTTTGTAAATAGCGGTGTATAATACAGTGAATAGCCAGCAAACAGTTTTATTGAATTTATAGCAGACAAAACAAAACTCTAATGAAGAAATTTTTAGATAAAGACTTTCTCCTCTCTACGAAGACAGCCCAAACATTGTATCACGATTATGCAAAAGATCTGCCTATTATAGATTACCACTGTCATTTGCCGCCGGATCAGATTGCAGATGACATCAATTTTAAGAATTTGACCCAGATCTGGCTGTATGGGGATCATTATAAATGGCGTGCTATGCGGGCCAATGGCGTCCCGGAAGAATATATTACAGGAGACAGAACCGATTACGAGAAATTTGAGAAGTGGGCAGAAACTGTTCCGTATACAGTAAGAAATCCGTTATATCATTGGACTCACCTGGAATTGCAGCGTTATTTCGATGTTCACGACATCCTCTCGCCTGCTACTGCCCGAAAAATTTACGATGAGTGTACTGAAAAGCTTCAAACACCTGAATATTCCGTAAGAAGCCTAATGCTTAAAATGAAGGTACGCATGACCGGCACCACGGATGATCCCCTTGATGATCTTGCGCACCATCAGAAGATAAAGAATGATGGTTTCGAAATAAAAGTGCTTCCTTCATTCCGGCCCGACAAAGGCATGCAGGCAGATAATATTTCGGCTTTGAATGAGTACATCCAAAAGCTGGAAGTGCTCGTGGGTACATCAATAGCGACTTTCAC
>JBBQSI010000444.1:0-3308 GCA_038213975.1 Chitinophagales bacterium | reverse complement strand
CGTAAATGCATTTCAACGCGGCGGTTCTTAGCCCTTCCGGCGGCAGAACTGTTATCCTCAATTGGCTTCGTCTCCCCGTAACCGGTAGCGATCATCCGCGTGTCAGCAACGCCATTTTCACTTAGGTATTGACGTACCGAGTTCGCCCTGCTTTCCGAAAGTTTTTGATTCAATTCATCCCCGCCTGTATTATCAGTGTGGCCATCTACGTCTATCATGTAAGATGGATTGTCCTGCATAATCTGGGCGACATCCTTGAGTGATTTAAAAGATTTCGCCAGCAACTTCGAGCTACCGGTGGCGAAGAAGATATTTTGAGCAGCCTTGTTTATTCTTTCCACGATGACGACATCTATTACCGGGCACCCAAAATTTGTCGCAGGACCGGCCTCGTTAGGGCATTTGTCCTCTTCATCATTCACACCGTCACCGTCAGCATCAGGTACAGGGCATCCCTGGTAGCGGGCTACTCCGGGAATGTTTGGACACTTATCTTCTTCATCATTTATGCCGTCTCTATCCGTGTCCGGGATCGGGCATCCCTGGTATTTTTCAATACCGGGCACATCTACGCATTTATCGTCTTTGTTGGCGATGCCATCACCATCAAGGTCAGGGCAACCCTGCAATGCTGCAAGGCCTGCAGAATCAGGACACGCATCCAGTGAGTCAAGAATACCGTCATTATCACGATCTGTGATCACCGGAATCGGCACAGGAGGGGCTACTTCCTTTTTTGGAACAAGGTTCGCCACAACGCTGATGCTGTGATTAAAGTGATAGCTGGAATTTTCAGTTACGGGTATTCGATACTGCGAGTTGAGGAGAATGAAAGCCTCCCTGGCGATGTTGAATTGTAAACCTGCTCCGAGAGGAAGTATCGCAGCGAAATATTTATCGTATTGACTAAACCCGACATTTACATCCAGGTAGGGCGTGAACGCGTATTTATCCGAAAGCAGTTTGAGATGAAGACCAGCCGTGGCTTCTAGTAACAATTTATCATTGCTGAAATCAGGTTTGTCCTTTAACGGATAGTTTAATAACGAACCTTGTAAGGTTCCTGCAAAATCAACATGCTCACTTATGCCATCCAGGTAAATAATCCCTAAACCAGGTGTCATATTCTTAAGCTTCAACAGGTCACCTGCCTCTATCGTACCAGGCAATCCATTGCTGCGAATTGAAGAAGCTGAAGTAAAGTCATTCAACAAAAAAGTGGCTCCTAAGGCGCTGGACTTTTTATAAATCTTGTCCTGGGCCTGGACGTTAAAGGATGCAAAAAAAAGGAGAAACAGTAAGGGGGTAAGTTTGCAATTCATCAGTTCGGCTTTCGGCAAAAATAGAAGGTATTGCTTAAAGCATAAAACTAATTATAGCCGGATGTCAGATGCGAATGGGAAGAACACATTATCTTTTTGGTGGCTTGTAATTCGGCAGCACCTCTACTTTCACCCTGGTAATACCATGACCAGTATAGCCTAATTTTTTCGCAGCAGCATACGACAGATCTACGAGGCGTTTGTTTTTGTAGTGAAGCCGGTCATTCACTTTTACTATCGTTGTTCGCTTATTGCGCAGGTTGGTAACTTTTATCCAGGTCCTTAATGGTAGCTGATTACAGGCGGCTGTGAATTTCTCAGGATTGTAACGTTCACCGGTAGACGTTTTTCTTCCTTCAAATTTTTTCGCGTAATAACTTGCCACACCGTACTTGACGAAATCTTTCTTTTGAACTACTATCGTCCCCTTTTTTGCTACTGTTTTCGAAGCAACCTGGCCATACGAAAGGCAGCCCGTCATGCACAAGAGCAGCAGGCAGGCCAATCTCATATATACCACGCATTTTTCTTTCTTAGTCAAGCGCATCAAATGTAAAACGTTAAATTCATTCAAATATTTGTGTACACCTTTAGACTCCCGGATTGACACGGGGGTTGCTTGCAAAACCAACCGAAAAAAATGTTCAGATTTCTTCACATATTCTCAGGATTATTCCTGATGTCTTTTTTCTCTTGTACCTCGTCATCAACGGCAAAAAACGAATATGGATTATCGGTAATAAAAAGGCCGTCAGAGTTTAAGCGTACGACCCAAGACGCAGAGGGAAAAGAATTAGTGGATCTGCGAAAAGAAATCCCGTCAATCATTGTGGATTTGAAATACACCGGCACCGATAATTTCACGCATGAAAAATTGTATCCGGCACTCAAAACAACCTATTTGCGCAGGGATGCGGCCGCGGCGCTAAAGCAAGCTGCTTCAGAATTTGCTAAGAAGAATTTGAAACTAAAAATCTTTGATGCGTACAGGCCTTACTCCGTCACAAGGAAAATGTGGAAAGTTGTTCCGGACGAGCGCTATGCTGCAAATCCGGCAAAAGGCAGCGGTCACAATCGTGGCATCGCGGTTGACCTGACCCTTGTAACAGCAGACAGTGAGTTGAGTTTGGACATGGGCACAGGCTTCGACAATTTCTCGGATACAGCACATACTGACTTTCAACTACTACCAAATCCTGTGTTGCAAAACAGGCGCATGTTGATCCGAACGATGAAGAAATATGGCTTCATCAGCCTTGATACAGAGTGGTGGCATTTTTATCTCAAAAACGCGAATAAATATGAATTGCTTGATCTTTCTTTTGCACAGGTTAAACGGTTCGCGAAGCGATAATCACTTGCCGATATTATCAAGTGCCTCCTTTAATTTCTCGGTGAACAACATTGTTGCTGGACAATATTCAATGTTCTGCTTATGGACATACATATAGTCTGGCAGCGGTTTTTTAGTGAAATGCGGGAAGCCGGCACAGTCCGCAGGGCGAACTTCGTATATGGAGCACATGTTAGTAGGCAGATCCAGGAACTGGCACGGCCTCTTCACATTCATCCAATCATTTTCCCTCGTGTCTTTATATAAATATTTTTGTTTGAAATCTTTTGGGCGCATATCCAGGTGAGCAGAAATTCTTTTTATATCCTGCCAGGTGTAAGTAGGGCTCATTGTCTTACAGCAGTTCGCACATTGCAGGCAGTCTATTTCCGCCCACACTTCCCGGTCTTTTACTTCCGCGATTTGTGCGAGTAATTCAGGTGGCCGCTTTTCCGCACGGGTGATGAAATTTCGCAGCGCTTTTTTATTTTCAAGAAAATGCTTTTTGAATTTTCTAAAATTAATTTTTTGCATATTTATCAGGTAAATACTTTTGCATCGGGCTGAAATTAAAAGTAGCTTATAATTAATTTGCATGATCAATGGCAAGAAGATAAATGTGGGAAGTATATATAAAGGGTTACAAAGCGCAT
>JBBQSI010000443.1:0-3323 GCA_038213975.1 Chitinophagales bacterium | reverse complement strand
CATAGCAGTAATGAATTTGAGGGAACAGGCGTAGGGCTTGCCATTGTTCACAAGATTATAGTAAAACATTCCGGCAAAGTATGGGCGGAAGGGAAAGTAAATGAAGGGGCCTGCTTTTTTATTTCACTGCCCGATTTTCAGGTTGAAAATCAATAACCAATAAATATGAAAGATGAAGACATTCAAATACTGCTTGTGGAAGATAATAAAGCAGACGCTATGCTTACTATCAGAGCACTGAAAAAACACAACCTTGCCAATAATGTAATTCATCTTATTGATGGCGCCCAGGCCCTGGATTTTGTTTTTGGAAAGGGAGAATACGAAGGAAGAAATATTGACAACAAACCTAAAGTAATTTTCCTTGATCTGAAAATGCCAAAGATTGATGGGCTGGAAGTACTCAGGGTCATAAAAAGTGATGAGCGAACCAAACTTATTCCTATAGTGATGATGACTTCATCAAAGGAAGAAGCCGATATTTTAGAAAGCCATAAGCTTGGCGTAAACAGTTATGTTGTTAAACCGGTGGGCTTCGATAACTTTTCCAAAATCATCGCGGAACTTGGCTTTTACTGGCTGGTGGTTAATAATACCCCGCAACAATAATAATTATGCTTAGGGCTACCGTGATTATTAAGTTAAGTAAAGAGACCGGCATTGAAATTTTCATTTTGAAAGCAGGGTTGTAGATTCAAAGGTAAATTCATAAAAGCATTAAAGAATTTTCTCCTGATATCCCACGGTAGTCCAGGTATAAAGAAAGTTCCAATGGCGCAAGAATTAGGGGCGGGTTGAAGCCGTGCCTCTTGTGCCAAGAATAACTATACTATAGTCAGTAAGTTATGCAAGCGATACTTGCTAAGACAAAATAGGTATTGTTTATCCGTTACAATCATTTTGGATCGATCATAATATGCGCCCTCGATGTGCCGGGATTCATGATCCAGGGCATGCCTTTAGCTGACGGTTTTTCCGGTAAACCCGTGCTGGCGGCGGTGGCAAAGGGAATATAAATAACGTAGCGCAGGGAGCCATTTTTCACTTCCCCGGTGCCATCGTCCACATCTTCGTCTTGTGCAGAAAATACGTACAACGTAGCCGGATCTTTGGGCATTTTCAGCGTGCCTGCTTTCACTTCTTTTTCCCGCTCGTCTAATAACGCCTCCCCTTTCATGCCTTCTTTCCGGAGTTCACGTCCTCTTTTCATAAACGGCTCGAGCTCCGAAAAATAACAGGCGGCTGAGAAACCCGGTTCAGCAGGGTTATCTGCCAGACAGATCAATTCATTGGTTCCCTGGCGCAATACGGTGAGTTGTTTATCCTGCGTATAACCATAGACGGTACAACTGTCTTGTTTCTCTTTGGGCGCAGCCAGCAAAGCCATTTTTATCTGCATCTCCGATGAAGGAAACGTTGCCTTCGCTTTGGGAGTTGTCGCTTTGGCAGAATCCTCTTTGGCTGCGGGCGCGGGCGTATCACTGTTTGTATTGCATCCAAAGCCAAGCATGCATATCGCCAGGAATAAAATAGTATTTCTCATGTGTAGTATCGTCTTAAGTTGTAAAAAATGATGAAGTGTTTTAAAGATAGCAATTTATAAAGCAGTCAACCTTAAGGAGACGAGCATCGACAAATGTGAAGTACGAGAGAGGGATGATTTTTGCCTGACTTCTGCTTATTTACTTCAATATATCCATCGGCGAAACAGAAGATGAAAATACCTCTTGCAAATTGCCTTCTTCGTCCAGCAGGTATTTGTAAAAATTCCATTTTGGTTCAAGTGTATTCCAGCCATTTAGCGCGGGGGAAGTTAGCCATTGGTAAACGACCTGCCTGGTGGTGCCGGCAACATCATCCTTTTTAAATAGCGGGAAGGTGACATGATAGTGGGTCTTGCAAAACTTTGCAACCTCATCATCAAGGCCATATTCCTGGCTGCCAAAATTATTGGAAGGGAAGCCAAGGATTTCAAGGTCGTCCCTCTGCTGATATAATGACTGTAACTCTCCATATTGTGGTGTGAAGCCGCAACCACTGGCCAGGTTTACCACCAGCAACTTTTTGCCACGATATTTTTCGAAATTGATCGTTTCGCCATTATTAGCCTTTGCCTTTAATGCATAAAAACTTGCTTTGGGCTTGGCATCCCGGGTATTATGCAGAGCAGTAATACCCAGGCCTGTTAATTTTGAAATCTTCATGCGGAGACCATAGATCTTCCAGAGCAGCCTGTTGAATATGTAAACGGGAGAGTTATTCCTGATCATGATATTTTCTTGGGGGTTGGGCATCACTTCCAATCAGCAAACTTGATCCAACTTTTGACTGTTAAAGATAGATTTCATTTGTGGAAAATCAATTCTCTCCGGGGCAAGGGGTGCATATATAATTGTCGCTGTTTGGTGGGACACCAACCAGGGCTGGATCAACAGCGGCATGAAGATTAATGAATCCGTTGACTAAGATGAATTGAGACGATATCACCGGATTTCTTTCCAATCTTTTTCCGGAGGTCTGCCTTTATGGGAAGCTTGCGCCGGCCGTCACCAAGTGCCATAAAGGAACTTTGAAAGGGCTCATCATCTACAGTACCTTTTATTTTTACCAGGCCCTTTGTTTTAAAAAATGACGCTGACTCAGGCCACACTACATAAGTCCAGCCACCTTTACTTTCGCTTTTTTCGAGCTTAGCCTTAAACGCTTTATTGAGCGGTTCCATAACGTTGGTTTTGGATGAATAAATAATCCTTCGGCAAATTTACCAGCTCCTGCGATTTTCATACTCGCCGTTTGCGACAAATTCAGGGCGATTTGCGAACCGGCGCAGGCGGACATCAAGTTTTTACATGTTCATAAATTTTTTTCTCCATGGGAATTATTCACCTTCGCTCTAAGCAAATAAAAACTGATATGGAAAAGCAAGACTTCAGCAACCTGCGTGCAATGTATGTCAACTGCACCCTCAAAAAATCTCCCACGCCCAGTCATACGGATAGCCTGATGGAGGTTTCCAAACAAATCATGCAAAGTGAAAAAGTAACTGTTGATACTATCCGGCTGGTAGATCATGATGTAGCCAGCGGCGTGTACCCGGATATGACAGAACATGGCTGGACTTCCGATGCCTGGCCCCAGCTCTTTGAGCAACTCTTCAAAGCTGATATCCTGATCGTCGGCACGCCGATATGGCTGGGTGAAAAATCTTCCATAACGCAAAAGCTGATTGAAAGATTATATGCCATGAGCAGTAAGACCAACGGGAAAGGACAATACCTTTTTTACGGGAAGGCCGGCGGCTGCATCATCACCGGTAATGAAGA
>JBBQSI010000442.1:0-3333 GCA_038213975.1 Chitinophagales bacterium | reverse complement strand
GAACATTATTTCACTTTTAAAATTGACGACAGGACAATCCAAGTGCGAAAAATAAACATCAGCTAACAGGCGGTTTGACAATATGGCGGGGCGACGAATATATTTTCAACTTTTTGTTCGCTATTGGGCTGCGGTTCGGGCAGACGAATAAAGCCGAGCAATAGAATAAACAATGAACTTTTATTTATAAAATTAGCTTTGGTTACGGGCTGAAGATTTTCAAATACCGCCACATCGCCAATGCCGTACCGTTAGCAGCCATTTTTTTGGAACTTTAACCGTAAGAAATTTCATAATTTTGATACATGGAAATAAAAGTACAAATGCCATTTCAGCAATTACTCGACATAGTAAATAGTTTGCCTTCATCTCAAAAGGCAAAACTGCGGCAAGAGCTTGACGAAAAAAAATCTGCCAGTAAAAAGCAAGACGATTTTATTGAATACCTTCTTAACGGTCCTGTTTATACTGACCAGGAAATTCAAGTGATTGAAGAAACCAAAAAAAGCATTGCAGCATGGCGGACGACAAGCTGATAGTTGATACGACCATTTTGATTGACTACTTTCGCAAGACCGACAAAGCCAATTCAAAATTAGTATCCCATTTTAAGCAGTATAAAAATCTTTACATTTCAAGTGTCACGGAATTTGAAGTAATAAATGGTGCGACTGAAAAGCATTTGCAGTTTTGGAATGGCATGTTGCCAAGATTTGTTTTTTAGATTTTGACAGCAAAGCGGCAAGGAAGCAGCAAATATTGTGGCGCTACTAAAAACAAAGCGCAAGACCATTGACAAACCAGATTTATTTATTGCGGCTACTGCAATTGTGCATGAACTAACATTAGATACTTTAAACATTAAACACTTTATTGACATTGATAATTTACGACTGTTGACAAAAATGAAACGGCTGCCAGTCGAGTAAGTAAAAGGATTTTCACCTCCTGCTCCTCACAGAACCTTATCCCGAAAAAAATATTGCTATCGGGTCTCCATCCCCTTTTACCCATTGTGGTTTAAACTCGTAACCACCCATTTCGAAAGTGTGAACTGTATGTTTACTCCCTTTTGTTTGGCTGCGGTCTAAACAAATGATCCGGGTCTTGTGTAGGAGAACGCAAATGATTGGCTCAGTCAAAAATGATGGTTTTATTATGGAACACAAACACCCTGTCGTTGCTAACCAGCTTTAGTGCATGCGCCAGCACATTTTTTTCGACATCCCTGCCGGCCTGGGCCATTTCTTTTGCATCATGCGAATGATCCGCCGGTATTACCCGCTGGGCAATGATCGGCCCTTCGTCCAATTCTTCGCTCACAAAATGAGCTGTTGCCCCAATAATTTTCACACCCCTCTCATAAGCTTTCAGGTAAGGATTCGCGCCCGTAAATGCAGGTAAAAATGAATGATGAATATTGATAACGCGGTTATGAAATTGATTGACAAATGCCGGAGAGAGGATACGCATATATTTTGCCAGCACTAAATAATCAGGGGCTAACTGCTGTACTATCTTCAAAATTTCAGCATCGTGATCTTCCCTGGTTTTATCCGTATGATCTGCAAAGAAATATGGAATGTGAAACTTTTCTGTTAGCTCTCTCAGGTCATTGTAGTTGCTGATCACGCCGGAGATGTCAACATTTATATCGTTAAACTGGTGTCGCACCAACAGGTCACTTAAGCAATGGTATTCCTTTGTTGCTAATATTACGATTCGTTTCCTGCTGTTGCCAGACAGTTTGATCTCCGCCTGTTGTGGAAGCACATTTCTTAATTCCTCCAAAAGGAGTTGCAGGTCTGCCTCACCGGAAAATTCAGTACGCATAAAAAAGTGGCTGAATTTTCTTTCGACAAATTCTGCATTGCTGACGACGTTTAAATTATGCTGATAAACAATTTTCGACACTTTATAAATAAGGCCACTTTCATCAGGGCAATTAATCAGCAGGATATGTGTGTTGGGAGATTCCATCAGAGACGAAAGTAATTTAATTCAACGATCGCAAATCGCCTGAAGGGCGCACGTAAGATTAAGAGAAATTTCTTTTAAGCATTGAAGGAAGCAAATCTTCAACCCGGTGCGTTGCCTGCATTGAAAACGCACCCGGGCGATGCCGAATGAACTATTAAAGGATGGCGTAATGCCGCTGGACATCATAGAGGATAAAATGGGCAGATGGGCGAAGAGAGTGGAATGAATTATGGATTACGAATTACGAATTACGAATTTTGAATTTTGAATTTTGAATTTTTAGAATGAAAGCCTCTTCTCCCGCAATACCTCCCAAATCGTAAATCGTAAATCGTAAATCGTATACCCAACACCGTACATCGTACCTCCTACATCGTATTTCATTCATTCCGTAAACTTCGCACCGGATTGGCATTAGCTGCTTTTATCGCCTGTATGCTGATGGTGGCAAATGCAATGGCTATGGCCGCTGCGCCGGCGACAAGAAATATCCACCACGAAATGTTGGTGCGGTAGGCAAAGCCATCCAACCATTTATTCATGACCCACCAACCAATGGGCACAGAAACAATCAAAGCTATAAGCACAAGCTTCAGAAAATCCTTACTGATAAGGCCAACGATACCGGGGACCGTGGCCCCTAACACTTTCCTGATGCCAATCTCTTTGGTTTTCACCTGGGCGGTGTAAGTGGCAAGACCGAAAAGGCCAAGGCATGAAATAAAAATCGCAATGCCGGCAAACACATTAAAGAGCGATCCTGCCCGCTCTTCTGTTTTGTAGAGTTCATCAAAAGCTTTGTCAACAAAAGTGTACTTGAAAGGCACGTCGCCAGCATATTGTTTGTATTGTGCCTCGACCAGCTTTATGGCTTTTTGTGCGGATGCCGCTTTGGTTCTAACGTAGAGAATATTTCCGTTCCATGGAGCTGAATAAATAAGCAACGGACCAATCTTCTCCTTCAGCGATTGAAAATTAAAATCTTTAACCACTCCACGAATTGTTCCCTTGCGATCGTGGAAAGAAACTTGTTGCCCTACATAGGGTTTTTTCAATCCAATCTTGTTGACCGCGGACTCATTCAAAATAAAATAACTGCTATCTGCAGGCGTGCCTGTAAAGTTTTCTCCCTCTACAAAATTTATTTTCATGGTAGGAAGAAAACTAACATCGGCGTACATCTGCGAAATGATCATATTCAGATCCTTGGGCTTACCCGGCCAATCGATGTCGCCGGTGGAACTGTGCATACTCGTAATGTTATAAGCATCGGAAACTCCGGCACCCGCAATTTCCGGGTGGCTGTTTAATTCTGTCTTGATAGCGGCTGCGTGACTTTTGGCCTCTTCAGTA
>JBBQSI010000441.1:0-3338 GCA_038213975.1 Chitinophagales bacterium | reverse complement strand
TGTATTCATTTCTTAACGCCATTTTGAGTTTTTAATTGGGAAACAAAAAAAACTCCCTACGGTCAAACAGTTTTTGTTTCTGATCCAATTAAAAACCCAAAATGACTAAAATGAATAAGGCCAGTCCCAATTACTATCAACTCCTTCCCATTAAATTCGTGGTAGTACCATTAATATTGAAGGCCAAAATTTGATCGCTCCTATTTCAATATAAAACTTTCATTCGTAAGTAATTTTCCCTGTTGCACAGGGTGATATTAGGGTAGCCTACTAGAAATTATGATTCGTGAAGATATGAACCAAGGCATAGCTTTGCCACACTTTAAAGAATGATAAAAGCTTTTCTCCTTTTAAAGAAAAAACTTGTTCCTTAATTTTTTATTAGCCTGTAACACGCTTTACTATTTATGAGCCGTACGAAGTACAAGCCTGTTGGCATGGAGTTTAATTCCACCTTGGTTTCTCTTCCCATGGCTATTTGAGTCCGCAGCAACTTACCGGTCGCATCGTACAATTCTATACTGCCTGCATTCTCTGCATGTTGCACAATCGCTTGACTTCTCGCAGGATTTGGAAAAATCGTTACTTCGTGGATCCATTCCTTTTGAATTACCGAAGTAATCGAATTCACCAGCAATTCCTGGCTTATCGTTGGAGCAGCATTAAATTCATCATTGCCGTGTTGGCTTGCAGTAATAGTGGTTGTTCCCGTACCCACGATGGTTGCGGTGGAGCCGTTAATAGTGACTACATTTTCATCGGAGCTGGTATAAATAACGGTCAGTCCTGAAGTGGAGATAGCCGTGAGCTCAAAGGCAGGGTCTCCCATAGCTTTATCCGCCAAAGCAGAGAAGGTAATGGTTTGGTTTTCCTTAACGTTCGTAATAGTAATGATAAATTCCTGCTCAAACAGTCCCCCGTTTCCATCATTTGCTTCAACCCTCACAGAATAGCTTGACTTTGTTTCGAAATCAAATTCTTGAGCTGCCAGGAGCTGATTACCTGACAAGGAAAAGCTGGCATTATCCGCATCCCCGCTACCGCTTACCAGAGAATACGTATGCAAGTCCGCCTGATTTTGATCGGTAGTAACAAATTGACCAATTATATCTCTTATACTATTTAGCTCATTCAAGTTAGAAGATGTTAATCGTAATCTTACAGGAGCTATATTTCCGCAATTTTTCCCAGAGGAAAATGTCCAGCTATAGCTGTTTATAATAGTATTTTTTGCTGTTTCGCCGTTGCAATATTTTAAAGAACCGCCTCCAAAAGCTATTCCGTGATGCAAAGAAGGAAGGTTGGCCCATCCGGGCCAAAGCACCCTTACCAACTACTTCCACTGCCTGGCACATATGGGGCTGCATTTCAAGGCCAGTCTTCTTGATCTGGACCAAGAACAGTTTCTCGATTATCTGCACATCCTAAAAAGCCAACACCACACCTCTTCGGACGGTTTCTTTAAACATACCGTGTATGGGCTCCGATACCTTTAGCAGATTTTTGGCAAAGATAAGATCAGGGTAGGCCTGCCCGATACAGAAAGGCCAAGAAACTTCCCGTGGTCCTGAGCCAGGCAAAGGTAAAGGTACTCGTCAACACGGCGCAATTACTCAAGCACCAGCCTTTGCTGACCCTGCTTTATAGCTGCGGACTGCGCAGTTTCGAACTGCGTGACCTCAAGATCAGGGATGTGGACACAGACCGGAAAATGCACGATATCCGGCAGGGAAAAGGCAGGAAGGACCGATATGTGCCCCTCAGCAATATCCTCATCCACGGGATAAAGAAATATTTACAAAAGGTTTGTCCGAAGCGATTTATATTCGTTGCAATGTCGGTGCAAATTCGCACTGTCTGCACTGTCGTATGCGGTAGCTTGTTAGCGTTAATAACGAGACGATGTGAATAGAAAAAAATAGTTGAAATATTTTTTCTATCAGCCAAACGTACTAAGAAGGGTTGCTTTGTTGAGCGGTTTTTCTATAAAATCTATGACAAGAGGATTTTCTTTTGCACGGTTTATTTCTTTTGGGTCAACGGAGGATGAAAGGATGTAAATATCGTATTGCTCTTTTATTGATGCATCGAAAAGCTCAAACGCCTCGAGGAACTCCCATCCTGATATTGTAGGCATATTGATGTCGAGAAAAAGTGTTGTTTTTCCATCGGGGGGATTATGGCTCGGTTCATATTTTATAAATTCCAATCCATCTTCCGGAATAGTAAAATCGTTAACGTGTACTCCTTCAAATGATTTTTTTAGGATTATTTTTGTGAGGTAGTTGTTTAATGGGTCATCGTCAACGAGGAGGAACCGTTTTGTTATTTGTGCCATGTTTTTCAGAATTAGATGTCAACTTCGATTGTAAATTCCGTTCCGTTATTGAGTTCGCTTTCAATCGATATTTTTCCACCGAGCGATTCTACTTGTGTTTTCACCATGAATAGCCCCATGCCTTTGCCTTCCACGTGTGAATGAAAGCGATTGTAAAGACCGAAAATTTTAGCGCCTTTTGTTTTCATGTCAATCCCTAATCCGTTGTCTTTAAAAGTGATTATTATTTTTCCGTTTTCTTTTTTGCTTTTTATTTCGATGCGTGGCGGTTCGTTTGGTTTGCTGTATTTAATGCTATTGATTATGAGGTTATAGAAGATGCTGTATATATAAACTTTGAGTGAATAGATTTCGTTCACTTCTGAAAAGTCCGATATAATGCGTACGCGATGTTTATCAATGAGATTGCCTACACTTATTATGATATCGTTCACAAGTTTTGAAAAGATGATGACTTCTTTTTTCTCGTTGACTTCACTTTTTACCTGCAAGATATTGTTGATGTCTTTGATGATGGTATCGAGTGCTGCTACGGATGTTGAAAGTCCTTGCAGAGATTCTTTTTGCTCCTGCGGAGTGAGTGTTTCATCCTGTAAAATTTCTGCTAAACCTATAATGTTGGCTGCAGGTGCGCGAAGGTTGTGCGATACAATATAGGAAAACTGCTCGAGATCGCTATTGCGCTGAACAATATCAGAAATCATTTTTTCTTTTTGCTGCTGTTCCTCTATTTGTTTGGTAATGTCCCAGTTGGTTCCTGTCATTCTCACGGCATTGCCCATATTATCGCGCTTCGTTAATGCATTGGCTTTAATATAATGGATGGATTTATCGGGCCACACCACTCTAAACTCCGGTCTGAATTCCTTTTCCCCTCTGATAGCCATTTGCATATCCTCTCTTGCGCTGAGCAAATCATCGGGGTGCAGTCCCGTTTCCCATGCTTCATAAGCACCTGAAAATTTATCAGGAGTTATTCCGTAAAGCTTGTACATATTAT
>JBBQSI010000440.1:0-3340 GCA_038213975.1 Chitinophagales bacterium | reverse complement strand
AGGAACCTTTCGTCATTATAAACATATCGCGGGAGAAAAAAATTCACTCTGCGGAAATTATGTTCTCACTATTTCGGAAGACACCCGGGGAAATATTTGGGCAGGCACCTATGGAGACGGAATTTCGATCTTCAATCCGGAGACCAACAAGTATCGCCACCTTAAACATGACATTATTGACCCGGGGACTATTAGCGGAAATTATATCTGGAAAGTTTACAAAGATGCGGATGGCATTATGTGGTGCGGCGCATTTGGAGATGGCCTGGACAAATACAACGCGGAGTCAGGCACTTTCACTCATTACACCTCCCAACAGGGAGCAAAAAATTCACTAGCCAGCGACGAAATAAACGCGCTATTCGATGATGGAAAAGGCCACCTGTTTGTAGGAACAAATACGGGCCTGAGTGTATTGGATAAGGCTTCAGGGAAATTCACAAATTATATCCATTCTGATTTCGATGCTACTACCCTTGCAGGTAATATGGTGCATAACATCGAGATGGATCGTAAAGGCTTAATCTGGATCGCGACATCAGGGGGGCTTTCATCGTTTATAGAATCCAGGAAGGAATTTAATAACTATACACCGATTGACGGGTTGCCAAATAATTACATTTTTGGGATTGTAGAAGACGAGGACCAAAATCTTTGGCTTAGTACAAACAACGGCATTTCAAAGTTTGACCGCAAAGCAGGCAGGTTTTACAATTTCAATATTGTAGATGGCCTGCAGGGCAATGAGTTTAAAGAACATGCGTACCTGCGAAGCAGTAGCGGCGCTATTTATTTCGGCGGAAACAATGGATTCAATGTTTTCTATCCTTCTGAGATAGTTCCGAAAAGATTTGATCCAAATCTCCTTCTGACAGGATTTCATATTGGCAACAAACCCGTTCCAATTGCCAACGATAGCCTTGCGTCACCGCTGTCTGTGGATATTTCTGAAACCAGGTCTATTACGTTGCCTTATAATTCTTCAGCAATCGATTTCGAATTTGCTTCGCTGAACTTTGCCTCCAGCGGAAAAAAGAAGTATGAATACATGTTGGAAGGTCTCGATACAAAATGGATAGAGTCCGGTAGCAAAACGACGGCTAGCTATACCAACCTTGACCCGGGCAGTTATGTTTTTAGGGTGAAAGGATTAGACAATTCAGGCAACTGGTCAAAAAAACAAATTGCCCTGGCGCTTAAAATCACGCCGCCCTTCTGGCTCACCTGGTGGTTTAAGCTAACAGTTTTCCTCAGTATCGTTGGGGTGTATGTGGTGTTTTACAAACTACGGATGAAGACGATCACTGCCCAAAAACGCTCCCTCGAAAAACAAGTAGAAGATCGCACCAGCCAGCTTATAGCCTCTTCCCTGGAAGAACAAAAAGCCAGGATGGATGCCGAGAAAGCGAAACAGGAAGCCGAGCGGGCCAACCAGGCAAAGACAGTTTTCCTGGCGACCATGAGCCACGAGATAAGAACACCAATGAACGGGGTGATCGGCATGGCAAGCCTGCTGGCTGAGACGGAACTTAATGATCAGCAAAAGGAATATGCGAACACCATTACTACCTGCGGTGAATCACTATTGAATGTGATTAACGATATTCTTGATTTTTCAAAAATCGAGTCAGGAAATATGGAGCTGGAGCAGGAAGATTTTAATCTCCGCGCTTGTATTGAAGATGTATTGGACATATTTGCAATGAAGGCTTCTTCTATAGGCCTCGAATTGATTTACCAGGTAGCGGATGATGTGCCGCCGCAAATTATTGGCGACGAACTCAGGCTCAAGCAAGTGTTGACCAATCTTGTAAGCAACGCTATGAAATTCACCCATGAAGGAGAAATTTTCATCGGCGTACACAAAGTGCACGAAGGAAACGGCGATAAACTCTCTTTACTTTTCGAAGTAAAGGATACGGGAATCGGAATTGCTCCTGAGAAAATTCACCGCTTATTTAAATCCTTTTCCCAGGTGGATTCTTCCACAACACGAAAGTATGGCGGTACCGGTTTGGGCCTGGCTATTTCAGACAAACTCGTCAACCTGATGAAAGGCGTGATCCGCGTAGAAAGTATAGAAGGAAAAGGATCAACATTTTCTTTCACCATCAAAACATCAATTGGATCAAAACAATTAAAAGAAAATCCGCAGCATAGCATGGTTGATCTGGCGAACAGAAAGGTGTTGATAGTAGACGATAACCTCACCAACCTGGCCATCCTCAAAAGCCAGTTAGAAAACTGGAGGCTCATCCCCATCATTGCCAGCTCAGCAATAAACGGGTTAAATATTTTACGCAACGAAAAAGACATAGACCTCCTTATCACAGACATGCAGATGCCGGAAATGGATGGAATTGAATTTACCAAAAAAGTGAAAGAGGAAACTCCGGGATTGCCGGTGATTATGCTGAGTTCCGTCGGCGAAGATTACCACCGCCATTTTGGACACCTTTTTACTTCCGTAGTTCATAAGCCCGTTCGTCAGCAACTTTTAAGCAAACATATTATAAATGCCCTTGAACCAAAGCCATCGGCTGCAGGTGAAGCACCGCAGGAATCAAAAGAACTCCAGGCAAAATTTGCAGAAAAGTATCCATTGAACATTTTGGTAGCGGAAGACAATGCGATAAATCAAAAAGTGATCTTGTACACGCTGAAAAAACTCGGTTACAATCCTACCATTGTTGAAAACGGGTCTATTGCGGTGGCAGAAGTGAGTCAGAAAAATTACGACCTGGTCCTAATGGATATGCAGATGCCGGTAATGGATGGTTTGCAGGCCACACGATTTATCAGGAGCAATTTAAAAAACCAACCCGTCATCATTGCCCTCACGGCTAATACAATGCAGGGCGATGAAGAAGCCTGCCTGAATTCCGGTATGGATGATTATATCCCGAAGCCTGTCCGCAAAGAGGACTTGACCGAAAAATTAGAAAAGTGGGCATTACAATCACTCAAAGAACAAAAGGTATTAGCATAAATTAAAGTCAAGGCCAGATGCCTGGCATAACCAAAATAGCACACCCGGCAATGAAAACTAACACTCAGAAAAGACCCAGTTAATATCTCCAATCTGCCACGTCCTACTCCATGACTTATATACCTGACATAAAACCACAAGAGTTCCTGAAGGTAAACCGGCTTGCCGATGGCCTCACAAAAAGTACGTTGCTTTTGGGCACGCTGGTAATTTTTGGTTGGGCCTTTGATATCGGGTTCATTCAAAGTTATGTACCGGGCCTTATATACATGAACCCGGCTACGGCTGTTCTTTTTATTATTTCATCTTTTGCCATTTATCTTATTAACGACACTTCTGATACCCAGGCCC
>JBBQSI010000439.1:0-3341 GCA_038213975.1 Chitinophagales bacterium | reverse complement strand
ATGGTATTGCCCTGCTGGTGGAAACTGCCACCGATAATCCTACACGCACTGTAGCCAATGTGCGTATGCATTTCAACCGCGCTGATGGCTCGCTCGGAACGAGCGGGAGTGTTTCATTTTTATTTAACCACATGGGAGAGTTTAAAATAAAGAACGAAGGGAAGGATGTAGAAGAACTGGAACTTGACTTGATTGATTATGGCCTTGAAGAAATTGGAGAAGACACCGAAGGCAATGTAATTATCCGCACGCCTTTTACGGAGTTTGGCCACATGAATAAAGCGCTGGAAGAAAAAGGCATCGAAGTGATAACGGCGGAACTCACACGCATTCCAACAACTACAGTAGATTTGACCGAGGAACAGGCCAATGATGTTTTGAAACTGGTGGACAACCTCGAGCAGGATGATGATGTGCAGAAAGTATATCATAATCTTAAATAAATTATAATCGGCTGGTTCTGGCTTTTGCAGCGCCGCGGCCAATTATGTAATCTATTCAGATGGTGCATCTTTCAGTTGCACCATTTTATTTTATGCAAAAGATTGGTGAGAATAGCCTCGACTAAAAATTTATCCATGAAGAAATATTGTTTCGCAATTATAAGCATCGTCTTTGCAATTACCATGAGTATGTCCGCCAAAGCACAGCGTCCCTCTTATCCTGCCGAGTGGAAAAAAGTTGATAGCCTGCTGAAAAAAGGGTTAACGCGTTCAGCGCTGGATATGATCGGGAAAGTTTATACCGGCGCAAAAAATTCCGGGAATGATGTGCAGGTGATCAAGTCATTAACGTACCGCCTTAACCTGGAAAACAGTATTGAAAATGATTCAATACAAAAGCGAATAAATACGCTGGAAATAGAAACACAGGCGATGAAGCAACCTGCCAGCTCAATCCTGAAAAGCATTACCGCCAGTCTGTATTGGAATTATTTGCAGCAACGTCGCTACCAGCTATACAACAGGACGAATACAACGGGGTTTCAAAAAGATGACATTGAAACATGGACGCTTGACGATTTGCATGCGGCAATTGCTGCGCATTATCTCGCATCAATAAGTGAAAAGTCAATATTGCAAAAAACAGAACTGGAAAAGTTCGATGCGCTGATCATCAAAGGGAACGTCCGTTACCTGCGGCCAACTTTGTATGACCTGCTGGCGCAACGTGCCCTGGATTATTTTAAGAATGATGAACGGGACATCTCAAAGCCGGCGTATGCTTTTGAAATAGATGACCCGGCAGCTTTTGCGCCTGCAGAAGTGTTTGTAAAGCATTCGTTTCAAACACGGGACTCGCTCAGCCTGCATCATAAAGCATTGCTGGTCTACCAGGAATTGCTGGCGTTTCACCTCACGGATACCAAAGCCGATGCCTTAATAGATGCCGACATTGACCGTATAAAATTTGTTTACCAATATAGTGTAATACCAAATAAAGATGAACTGTATGCAACCGCACTTGCTCGCTTAGCAGCACAATATCCTAATAGTGAAATTGCCGCATACGCATCTCTCACGCTGGCAAGGTTTATCTACGATAAAGCCGTTGAAACAGAAACGAAGAATGAAACGTCGGAAAAATACACCTACAAAAAAACAAAAGAGATCCTCGAAACGATTACCTCGAAATTCCCAAAGAGCAACGCAGGCATTGAAGCCGGAAATCTATTGAAACAAATTTTGCAGCCAACCCTGCGGCTGACTACGGAGAAAGTGAATGTTCTAAACCTGCCCTTTAGAACACTCGTCCACTATAAAAACCTGGACATGCTTTATCTGCGATTGATAACCCTAACCCCGCAGGTAAAAAAGTTGATCCGGATAAATTCCGATAATGATGTTCTATTTAGGAATCTTTTAGCCCAAACTGTCGTGAAATCCTGGTCGCAACCCCTTCCATCGATGGATGATTACCAAACACATTCCGTGGAAATAAAAATTGATGGACTAAACTCCGGAGAGTATTTATTGCTTTCATCTACGGACAAGAATTTCACGATTTCAAAATTACCTTTAGCAGCGGAAAGCTTTTACGTATCCAACATCAGCTTTATCAACCAGGGCAATGAATATTTCATGCTGGATCGCACCACCGGGCAGCCATTGGCCAATGCTGCCGTGCAGGTGTGGGAGGAAACATACAATTACAATACAAGCGACCAGCAACTGACACAGCTTAAGAAATTAAGCGCTGACAAAAATGGTTATTTGAAAATTGAACTATTAGAAAAAAGTGAGCGGAACAATTTGCGACTAGGTGTCACCTATAAGAAAGACCAACTCTTCCTGGACGAACCACAGTACAGCATTTATTACAACCGGGCCGCTGATGAAGATTCCGATTACGGGAATCAGAAAGAATATGATGAAGAAAATGGCAAAATTTTTCTTTTTACGGACAGGAGCATTTACCGCCCCGGCCAGAAGGTATACTTCAAAGGCATTGGCGTTACTAAAGATTGGAAGACAAAACAGACCATGCTGATGGCGTCAAAAGATTCTTTCCTCATTTTTATGAACGACGCAAATTCCCAACAAGTTGATTCGATGTTTGTAAAACTCAACGGGTTTGGATCATTCCACGGCAATTTTAAAATTCCTGAGGGAAGGCTGACAGGCTATTTTAACCTTAATATGGATGACTTCGAAAATTCAGGTACTTCATTTTCTGTGGAAGAATACAAGCGGCCAAAATTCCTGGCAGAGATTGATACACTGAAAAAAAGCTACCGGGTAGGCGACACTGTTATGATCACCGGTACGGCTAAAGCCTATGCCGGAAATACCATTAGTGATGCTAATGTTAGTTATACGGTGCGCCGCGTAACCCGATTTCTATATCCGTGGATGTTTTGGAAAACTTCTTTCCCCAGGGTACAGCCGCAGGAAATTGTGCATGGCGAGGCGAAGACTGATGCCGATGGAAATTTTGCTTTCACTTTTCACGCCATCCCTGATCTTTCGCTGGATAAAAAAACAGAACCTGTTTTCGACTACGAAGTTTCGGTGAATATAACAGACCTCAATGGCGAAACCAGATCTGCAACCATCACCGTACCGATTGGCTATAAAGCCCTTGAATTAAAGGTGAACTTCCCCACAGAAGATCCGCTGCCGGTTGACAGCCTCAAACGCATCATAGTCACCAGCAAAAATTTGAGCGGACAACCGGAAACGGTGATTTCAAACGTAAAGATTTTTAAGCTACAGCCTCCGCAAAGGCTTATCCGGCCACGGTTCTGGGCTCAGCCTGACACCACTTTATACAGTAAAGAAACGTATATCAGTTTCTTCCCGCACGATGAATACAGGGATGAACTAAAAAAGGAAACATGG
>JBBQSI010000438.1:0-3347 GCA_038213975.1 Chitinophagales bacterium | reverse complement strand
AGTGGTTTTTTTGTTTCCAAAATATCTTTTATCACTGCCACCGCATATTTCATCGGTTGAGGATCGCCGGGGCCGTTACTGATAAAATATCCATCCGGGTTAAAATCCTGCAGGTCTTCAATTGTTGATTTAGCATTAAATACTTTTAGGTACGCCCCACGATCAGTCATACATTTCAAGATGTTAAGTTTTACGCCATAGTCAAGCACGGCGATGCGAGGCCCGGCACCTTCAGCGCCGCGATAGTATTCTTTGTCAGTGCTAACCGAAGAGGCGAGTTCCAATCCTTTCATACATGGTACGGCAGCCAGCTTAGCTTTCAAGTCATCGACGTTGGTGCTGTCAGAAGAGATGATGCAATTCATGGCACCGTTACTTCTTACATGTGTCACGAGAGCCCGTGTGTCGATATCTTCGATGGCGACAATTCCTTGCTTTTCAAAATATTGTTGTAAGCTGTCGTTGGCAATAAATCTTGAGTATTGCTCCTCAAGATTCTTACCAATCACGCCTTTCACCTTCACCGACCCACTTTCAACATCGCCATCTTTCACCCCATAATTTCCCACGTGCACATTATTCATGATGATCACTTGACCAAAATAGCTCGGATCGGTAAACACTTCCTGGTAGCCTGTCATCCCTGTGTTAAAGCAAATCTCTCCGGTAGTGTTGCCAATTTTACCAAATGCCTTACCGTGGAAAACATGCCCATCTTCCAAAATTAAAATTGCCGGTGTGGACTGCGTTGATTTTGCCATCGTGCTCAAAAATTTTTGCAAAGAAAAGTAATTGCTGAATTTATAATATCATTTTTTATAAACACCGCAATTCATACCTTAAAAAAAGCCTGCACTCGGCAGGCTTTAAAATTATATTAAGCTTTCACTTCTGGTTCTGGCTCTCCCGGCTCCTCTACCGGCTTTTCTGGCTCGGGATTTTCCACAGGCACCGGCTTTTCATCTGCGGGGTTTGGTGTGGCAGCAGCTTCTGTTTTCTCAGTTATTTCAGCAGCTTTTTTTCCACGACCACCTCTCCTCGTTCTCCTCGCCGGCGCTTCTTTCTCACCTATACCATTGCCGTAAATCTCGTTGTAATCCACCAGTTCGATCATCGCTAATTCAGCATTGTCTCCAACCCGCTTGCCCAATTTAAGGATGCGTGTGTAGCCGCCGGGCCGCGAAGATGTTTTTGCACTGATCACATCAAAAAGTTCTTTCACTGCATCTTTATCCTGCAATTTGCTAAAAACAATCCTGCGCTGATGCGTGGTGTTTTCCTTTGCTTTGGTGATGAGTGGTTCCACAAAAGGACGTAGTGCTTTCGCTTTCGCTACGGTAGTTACGATTCTTTTGTGTTGGAAAAGTTGTGCTGCCAGGTTGCTGAGCAACGCTTTCCGGTGACTGGCTGTTCGGCTTAAATTTTTGCCTTTTACTCCGTGACGCATGACATGTGTTTTATCTGCCGAAGCAGGTTTGTGTAAATATTTCGGTTATACCGTGTCAGGAATTATAACCTACTGTTGCGAACGACTTATTCGTCGTCTAGTTTCAATTTGCTAAGATCCATTCCGAAGCCAAGGCCTCTTTCATTCAACACCTGCTCGATCTCGCTCAAAGACTTTTGTCCAAAGTTTCTAAACTTCATCAGGTCTTCCTGCTCATACTGTACCAGCTCGCTCAGGGAGTTGATCTTTGCAGCTTTCAGACAATTAAAGGCCCGTACAGAAAGATCAAGATCTTCCAATGGCGTCTTCAATACTTTACGAAGCTGAAGCGTTTGTTCGTCAACTAGGTCTTCTTTCTTCTCTTCTTTATTATCGAAAGTGATGTTCTCATCAGTGATAATCATCAGGTGCTGTATGAGAATGCGTGAAGCCTGCTTCACTGCTTCTTCGGGGTGAATGGTACCATCAGTGGTTACTTCCATCACCAGTTTTTCAAAGTCAGTTCTTTGCTCTACCCTTGTGTTCTCGATGCTGTACTTCACATTTTTAATAGGCGTGTAAATAGCATCAACAGGTATATATCCGAAGTGTGAACTTCTTTCCTTGCTTTCTTCAGCGGGCACATAACCCCGGCCTTTCCCGATGGTGATTTCTATATCCAGCTTCGCCGAAGAATCCATCGTGCATATCAACAGGTCAGGATTCATCACTTCAAATGAAGGAGAAGCCTCACCGATCATACCGGCTGTGAAGTCAGTTTTATTTTTCAGGGACAATGAAACTTTTTCAGATGCGGCGTCCTGGTCATTATTTCTTTTGAAACGCACCTGCTTAAGGTTCAGGATAATTTCAGTAACGTCTTCTGTAATTCCCTTTATAGTGGCGAATTCATGATCAGCTCCGCCGATGCTGATGCCGACAATAGCATACCCTTCGAGTGAATTGAGCAATACCCTGCGCAAAGCATTACCAATGGTGACACCATACCCCGGCTCGAGCGGACGAAATTCGAATTGTGCTTCGAAATCGGTGCTCTTTTGAAGTACTATTTTGTCTGGCTGTACAAAATTTAAAATGGCCATTTTTTATTTTGTTTTGATTTAAAAATTTGATGTGTTGATGAAAAAATCCATTGGATTACTTGCTGTACAATTCCACGATTAGCTGCTCCTTTATGTTTTCAGGAACACTTTCCCTCTCAGGATAAGCGATAAAAGTACCTTCAAGGTTTCCTTCGTTCCACTCGAGCCAGTTAAATTTTGGATTCTTTGCCGTAATAATACCGGTGATGAATGTGTTGCCCGCGGTCTTTTCTTTCAGGCTTACGTTATCTCCTGGCTTAAGAGAGAAAGATGGAATATTTACTACCTGGCCGTTCACGGTGATGTGCTTGTGGGACACCAACTGCCTTGCAGCCTGCCTGCTTGGGGCGATGCCCATGCGGAAAACTGTATTGTCAAGGCGTGCTTCCAAAAGCTTTATAAGGTTTTCACCCGTAACACCCTTACGGCGTGAAGCTTCGTTGAAAGTGTTGCGAAATTGCTTCTCCAACACACCATAAGTGTATTTGGCTTTTTGTTTTTCACGGAGCTGCAGCGCATATTCGCCAAGGCTTTTACGTTTCCTGGCTGCTCCATGCATGCCGGGAGGATTGCTGTTTTTAGTGAGCCACTTACCATTTCCGGTAATAGGCTCCCCGAAAATGCGGGAAATTTTTGTTTTTGGGCCGGTGTAACGTGCCATAATAGATTTGATTTTTTAGTGTCGGTACATCATCATTAAAAATCTAAAATTAATGATGTACCCGTTATGAATAATGTCCGAAGTACGAGTTTTGATGTGGGATGTAGCAGGTGTGGTTTACATCATACATCTCACTTCGTACATCGTACTTGATTTA
>JBBQSI010000437.1:0-3348 GCA_038213975.1 Chitinophagales bacterium | reverse complement strand
GCATTGCTCATCATCTTTTTCCCTTCAGGAGAATTAAGGATTGCCTGGAAGTCTGCAGCAACAGGTGAAAAATTAAGCCCATAAAAATCTGTCAGTGATGCAAAATTTTTTGCAGCGGCAAGTGTTACCTCATGGCCCCGCTGCTTCGTTGCTTTGCCTAATACAGCAAAAGGCTGTACATCACCTCTTGTACCCATTGTGAGCAAAGCAATCTTCATGAATAAATTATAATTACAAGTTTTATTAAATCAATCGCGTTAAAATAGTCTATTAAGGTAGGTGGTGGTAAAAAGCAAATTTTGAACTCCTTCTGTCTGAACATTTGGATTGGCGCACCAACGGAAGAATTAATTCAAAGATTTATATTCACTCTTTTATCAAAACGAATTATTCTTTGATCTACAATTTTTAGTTTTTTCATGTCTGCATGCAGGGGATTTAGCACATAGTTTAATTCTTCCGGGAGTATCACTGAAGGTACAGCAAGAAGCAGGTGCTTTTTATCCTTTAAAAATTGATCGCCGATCCTCCTTGTAACGGGCCTGGTGTCAGGTGCATCCCAACCATGAGGTAACATACCTAATTCAGTTCTGAATTTCTCTTCGTTATCAGGAACGGACAAAGTAATAAGCTGGTAATTTTTGCTGTCGAGCATTTTTGCTGGTGTATGTGCTAATACTTCCAAAAGTGCAAGAGATCTTGTACCCGAAGTGTAGAGTGCATAATAACCCTCGCTATTCCACCGCCCACCAAACAGTCTTGCTCCATTTCCCGAAAGATCATTAACAAATTTCTCCTGTGTAATTCGAAATAGCTCCATTGGCTGTAGTAAAATTGACCAGAATAAAGGTGTTTTGTGGCATTGAGAAGGCTACGAATAAACACCTTGCTCCAGGCGGCCAAGCAACTTACTGACCATCTGGATCCCAAAAGAGGTATCTAAAAAATGAAGGGGGGTTTGATTTCCGAGGGAAACAAGCGGGCTCTGCAGCCACTCGGCAAAGGATTCTTTATTTCCGATGACTTCAATGCCCCGCTGGGCAAATGCTGCCAGTTCCAAAACTTTTTCTGTCTTCAAGGTATCGAGAAGTTCGTTGTCGTCTTTTCTTTGAATATTACGGTGGGAAGAGTGCAGCAGGCCACTCATAGTTTCCAGGGAAATGCCGAGATGTGCTGCCAGGGATGTTAAAGTAGCCTTTTTAACTCCTGCACGGGAAAGTGCTATCAGATCAAAATCTCCTGCCAGGGATTTCTTAACGGATTTTATGCCACCTAAAATTACCCGCAGACTTTCATATTGTAAAGCAGCTTCCTCAACCTTTGGCAATAAATTTTTTTCCGGGGAATATGAGTGGGGTTCTTTCACTTTCTCTGCCATCTTTTTTCCAAATTTACGACATTTTGTATAAATCAAAACCATTCTGTCGCATTTTTTGTTGGTTCACTGTCAAATTCCCCGTGAAGGTTTCGCAGCATACAATGGACATCAGCTTCGTCAAAAAATTGTTTGCAGGCTTGTCTTTGAAATTGGCACATATTTCATAAACAATACAAGACGCTAAATCCCTTGGATACCGGTATGTAAAGTTTGATAAGCGGGAATTCTTTATTGTCATCGCCATAAACTGGTAAAAGTAAATCCAGATATCGCCGTTCCGGTTTCGTGGTTTGCCATGATCAAGTGGCTGGAAGACTTTGCTTACCGCATTGATTAGTAATGGTGAATTTTTGGGACCGCTGCAATCATTGCGATCGTTGTTGCTCTGGGAACTTTGGGTCTGCAGGCAATCAAAGCGGCGATTGCAATCCCGGTGAAGTCGCTCCTGTCTGAATAAGGGTGGGAAGGTTGGTAAAGATTATAAAGGAGGATGATACGCTAATTCATGAGAGCATGCTATCTCTCTAACTAAATACATTCCGGTTTAAGAGATCATTTCTGAACTTTTCTTTCGGATCCATTGCCGCAACCAATTTTTTGAAGTCGTCCAGCTTCGCATACCTGCTTTGCAGTACTTTCGGCGGGATGGTAAACAGCTTTCCCCAATGAGGGCGAACGTTATATTTTGCGAGCGCTGTTTCAATCTGCGGCAATAATTTCTTTACTGCATCCCATTCCTGCTTCCACGTAAAATGAACTGTTACAGAATCTTGTCCGCGGCAAGGACTCATCCACAGGTCATCGGCAGCGATGGTTCTTATTTCTGAGATGAAAAGATGTGGTCCTATCTGGTCACTCATCTTTTTCACGTCCATCATCGCATCTACGGCATGCTCTTTTGGTACAAAATATTCTGCCTGTAATTCTTTGCCGCTGCTCGGCGTAAATCCCATTTTGAAATGGGGCAGCCGCTCGTACCACGGGCCGGCGACACCCATTTGCGGTGTACAGTTTTCTGCAGATAGTTCTGCAATTGGGTGCATGTCTGTCGCTGCTGCTTTTGCGCCATAAAAATCAGCCTGCCCGCTCAAGTTATTTGTTTCATCACTTTTTTGTTTTACCCAAACTTCATTGATGGTGTCGCCCTGCCAGTCAGTAAAAAGGCTTACACTGTAGCCGGCGCTCATGATCTTGTCAAAGTTTTCGCCTAAGACGGAGAAGGGTAATTTTTCAAAAACAAATTGCCGCATTTCATAGGCAGGCTGCAGGGCGAGCGTCACCTCTGATATAAAACCGAGTGCGCCGAGGCCCACGACGGCACCTTCAAAATCAGTGTCACGGCCTTTCTCGAAAGTCACAACATTTCCATCCGCTTTTATAAACTGGATCTTCGTTACGGCCGTTGCCAGGTTTCCATTTCCCACACCTGAGCCATGCGTGGCCGTAGTGCAGGAGCCCGCAACTGAAATATGTGGAAGCGAGGCAAGATTATGCAGTGCAAATCCTTTCTCCTGCAGATAAGGAGCAAGCTCTCCATATTTGATGCCACCCTGTACTGTTACAGTTTTTGCGTCTGCATCGAGGCTGACGACCTCGTTCATTTTGTTGGATGAAAGCAGGTTGTGCTTACTATCCGCGATGGTATTAAAGCAGTGCCTTGTGCCCAGGCTTTGCAAGTTTGATTTTGCCAGAAGTATTGTTTTTGCTTCCTCTGCGGAGGTTGGATAAAATACATTATCTGTACTATACTCAATATTACCGGCCCAGTTTTTAAGTCGCTCATTGGAAGGGATCAAGGATATTTTTTGCATGATGGGGGCTGTGGCCAGGGCTGAAGAAAGCCTGAGAAAAGTTTTCCTTTTCATGATTTGTTATGAATGGTTGATGTAATAAATGTACCCATTTCACGCAAGAACTTTGGGAAAACGAAAATCAGGAAAGCGCTTAATTTTAAGACGGCAGAAAGACCG
>JBBQSI010000436.1:0-3352 GCA_038213975.1 Chitinophagales bacterium | reverse complement strand
AAAATGATAAGATCATTATCAACCCACAAAGAGCGGCTATTGAAGATTTTTTTATAAACATGTTAAGTAGTTGGATTATTATTAATGCTGTTACCTGACTGTATCGGAATTATCAATCACCCGGTTGCCAGGACAAAAAATCTTGCTGACGATGTTCAAAAAATTTCATAACCTATTGGCTTGAACGAAAAATTATTGGACATACCGGCGGAGCAGGCGGTCATGCCGACGATTAGCTCCATACGGCTGTGGATGATAATGTAATCACCTTTACGGCTCCTGGGCGGAAGTACTTTTATCCCGCCGGTAATACCATCGACTGCAACATGCATAAACACGTTGAAACAAACCGGGATATTATCTTCGGATATGCCAAATTCCTTTAGAGCCTCACTCAAATTGCCAAGGCATCCCCTATGCGGATTCGGATCACCATAAATGATACGAAATGTATCCTTGCTGCAAGGAGTCAACAAAAAATCGTGACGACCTACGGTATCTTCTGCGATTTCAAACATGATATTGCTCCTGTTTGAATAAAATGAATCCCCCGTGCTAAGAAAAATTTTGTTGTTGTAGTCAATAGTGCGGCCAGAGGATAAATATTCTGCCGGATCAGCCGCGTTGAAACAAACAAAATCCGAAACCTGCTCTCCATCGATGTCGGTAATTTTTAATCGCCGGCCGGCTGGCAGTGTGAAGGCGACACCACTGCGCGGGGGTATCACCGTTAAGTTATTCATGCGTAATATTCAGAGGGCATTCCCAATCAACGTTGTAAGCTTTACCGCTATATTGAAATACTTCAGACAGTTCGCCAAAGTCCGTGAGCATTGGATTTACTGAACCTGCGTTCGATATTTCTTTTTTGCGAACAGCGTATTTCATCTTTTCGTACTTGCCAAGCTTTCTCAATTGCTCAAATTGACCGTGGGGATTAAAGACCAGCGCCGGATATTCGAATTGCCTGGCCGGCCTGCTACTGCCGGGATGAAGACCAATTACGAACATGGCCTCTTCTTTTATGCTAAAACTAAATTTGGCGTGCGTTGGAGCTGAACTCACCCGCGTGTCGTATTGATGCATTTTACTGTCGAGCTGATGCAGGCTTTGCAAGCGTTGCCATAATAAGTTTTCAAAAGTTTCTTCATCGGTTACATGCGGTGCCTGGAAAATAATAATTGCTGAGTGATATAGTTGATCGCTGTCGCGAAAGGCGTCAACAAAATCATACAGGAATTTGAGGATGGCATGGTCGTCGTTCGGACAAGCCATATGGCTTGCAAAGAAAGAATGTATCTGTTCATGTTTCAACGCTGCCTTTGCAGCGATGCATGGATATTCGCGCTTTGAAAGAAATTTTTTATATGCTTTCGATATTTGCTGCGGACTTTTTGAATCTATCATTTTTTGAGATATTGATTCACATTTCAAAAAAAGCATGCCAATGATATTTATCCACTTGCAGAATGTCAGGAAGGAAACTGGCTGTCTATATGCTTCAACGCCCGGAAATGTTTTTTTGCGTTTCGTAAAAACCTGTATCCTTTTAGGAAATCCCAGTATTTGATGCCCTGACGGTGGTTCCTCCTGGAAATATGGAACAATACTTTCCAGTGCATAAGAATAATACGATAAGCCTGTAGCAATGTGTTGCCATTACCATAGACGTGATGAGGTTCTGCCCCGGACCCGTTGTACTCAAGTATGGAATAATTTACCCCATTTTTCAGATCTTCCACGCTCTTGCATTTTATATCGTACCTGCCGTAGTAAAACTTTCCGGCGTGATGACTAAGACTATCGAAGACCGCAAGCAGTCGATCATCTTTTTCCGTTTCCAAACTTATTATCCTGGCTCCCTGGCTGAAATTAAGGGCGTCGGACAGGACATAAATTTCTTCATTTTCCAACACGTAGTTTAAATGATTTGCGTGCTTTTTTTTCACCTCATCCAGCCGGAACCGAATCCTATCATATCTGTCCATCAATTGTTCCATTGTGCTTTTCCCATCACCTTTAACAGAGAGAAATTCCTTTTTTATGAAACCTGTAATCGTGCCCCGGCCGGCCCCGGGAAAGCGGTAATAAAAAACGCTTACTTCCAGAGGATATTCGATCATCTCCTGAATTATGTAATCACAAGGCATAGCCTGGTGATATTGTTCAAGATGACCTGTGTCCTCAATTTTCCGGAACATAAAACCCATCATTCCCGCATCCGGTTTCACTGCGACCGGGAATTTCAAGCCACTTGCAATAAAACTTTCTTTCAATTCCACCTGCGATATTGAAGGCGAGACAAGAATGCTATGAGGAATAACTTCGGGTGGGAGCTGTGCGTACATTTCACTCTTAAGCTCACCTTCAAAACCGCCAAAGGTCAGCGTGGGGTTAGAGGAAGTAAAAAACCAGAGCGACCTGGAACGCAAACAATACCAAGCCCAGAAGGGGAAGAGCGGAATATACTTAGTCAGGTAATACCAGCTCTCCCAATGGGTCATTTTATATCTGAGATCGGAAAACTTCACAGGATTTGCACTAACGGGCAGGATACACGATAATTAAAATTCATACTATTCTCCAAAAGCGGTGATTACAAGAGTTCTTTTATGGCTGGCATTTCTATGTTCGCATAGATAAATGCCTTGCCAGGTACCGAGGGCAAGCTTGCCGTCGGTAATGGGGATTGTCACAGAATTACCCAGCAAAGCGGATTTTAGATGTGCAGGCATATCATCAATACCTTCAGAACGATGGACGTAGTCAGGATCATTCTCCGGAACTATTTTACTGAAAAACATTTCAAAGTCTTCCCGTACATCTGGATCAGCATCTTCATTGATCGCCAGGGAAGCGGAAGTGTGCTGGATGAATACCTGGAAAAGTCCCTTCTTTATCTGACCGAGTTCCGGCATTGCCTTCACCACCTGGTCAGTGATGATATGAAAGCCCCTGCCGCCGCCGTAAACAGATATATGGTGTTGGAAAACTTTCATGGCAACGTTTGGACTGGTGATCTGCAAGCTCCAGCTATTTTCAAAAATAAACTGATTAGGTGCCGGAACAATCACCAGGCAAAAAAAAATAAAGAACACACTTCCATTGAATGAAAAACTGAGTAGCCATCACCGTTAGCTTTCTGACCTGGAGTTTCTTCCCGCGGTGTAATTAATTATCTTTGCCGGGAATGTCTGACAAGCAAATATTCCGTGTAGCTATCCTTGATTTGTACGAAGGTGCCGAGAACCAGGGGATGAGGTGTTTAAGAGAAATTGTGGCTCAATTTTGCGAAATCAATTCGCTAAACCTAAGCCTGCAAGAATTTGACGTCAGGCAAAAGATGGAAGTG
>JBBQSI010000435.1:0-3353 GCA_038213975.1 Chitinophagales bacterium | reverse complement strand
CAAATCGCAAAAGCGGGATTGAATATATTCCCTACGTGTTGCCGATCTATTTCATTGTGGATGGAGAAACTAGTGTGATGATCACTGACACCAAAAAGCCCTTAAAAGTATTTGGCAATCATAATCTTTTAAACCTTGCTGCAGCCCATCACGTGTGTGCTAAGCTACAGGTGAGTGATCAACAATTTGCTGACGCCATCTCTACTTTTAGCGGTGCGGCCAGGCGGCTGGAACTACTCGGAGAGACTGAGGGCCTGAAGATTTTCCGCGATTTCGCCCATGCACCAAGTAAAGTGAAAGCCAGTGTAGACGCGATGAAGCAGCAATATTCCGGCGCCCGCTTGCACGCCTTTCTGGAGTTACATACCTTCAGTAGCCTGAGTGAACAATTCCTGTCGGAGTACGCAGGTGCATTAAATGAAGCAGATGAAGCTGTGGTATATTACAGTAAGCATGCGCTGGAGTTAAAAAGGCTTCCGCCTCTCCAAAATGATTCCATCATGAAAGGATTCGCAAATGAAGAATTGCAGGTGATCAGCGATCGTTCAGTTCTTGAAAGATTGCTGAAAGACGCTAAAAAGCAAAATGCTATTTTTCTGTTCATGAGCAGCGGCAACTTTGACGGTTTAAATATTTTGCAGTCAATTTCATTATGAATAAATTGGTAGCCTTTGACTGCCCAAACACTAGGACGGCAAAACAAATTAATTAATCATGGCATTAACTTTAACCAGACCACTCGTATTTATCGATCTTGAAACAACGGGAATTAATCTATCAACAGACAGGATCATTGAAATTGCGCTGGTAAAAATTTCCGGCGATGGGTCCAAACAGGTAAAACGAAAATTGATTAATCCCGGGTTACCTATACCTGTTACCAGCAGCGAGATACACGGTATCACCGATGATCATGTAAAAGATGCACCCACCTTCAAACAGGTAGCCAATGAAGTAAAGCAGTTCATTGACAGCGCTGACTTATCCGGATACAATTCCAACAGGTTTGACATTCCAATGCTCATGGAAGAATTTCTCCGGGCGGGAATTACATTCGATATGGCTGGACGCAGGATGCTCGATGTGCAGCACATTTTTCATATGATGGAAAAGCGAACACTCGGAGCTGCTTACAAATTTTACTGTGAAAAGGAATTGCACGACGCACATTCTGCGGAAGCAGACGCCACCGCTACGTGGGAAATTTTGGAGGCGCAATTAGGACGTTATACACACCTCGGTAGTACGTTAGATAGTATTCTTCAAGTGACAGGAGAGGAGAAACTGGTGGACTTTGCCAGGCGCTTTATCATGGATAATGATGTTGAAATTTTCAACTTCGGGAAGCACAAGGGACGCCCTGTGTGTGATGTGCTGAAAGCTGAGCCTCAATATTACGATTGGATGATGAAGGGTGATTTCCCCCTGCACACAAAGCAAAAGCTTACCGAGATACTGAATAGAACCCTGCTCAAAAAATAAAAAAAGCAAACCTTTTTAAGATACCGGCGTTTTGATATTATCTTTCCAGTCTCCTACTTTATGACCACGCCTCCGCTATCCCTCTGAAATGATTTGCGTTTGTTAAATCAAAAAGTTTTCTGACCTGTCATTTATTTCCCGGGCATTGCCTGAAACATAAGTCGTAAATTGTATAAAATTCTTTTCGCTGGAAAAGCTACTCATCATACCAACCTATAACGAGAAGGAAAATGTAGCGGCCATTGTCAAAGCTGTTTTTGACCTGGAACAGGATTTTCATGTTCTCATCATTGATGATAATTCACCGGATGGTACGTCGGGGATCGTGCGAAGCCTTACAGCAAAGTATCCAGGCAAACTTTTCATGCATGAGAGAATGGGTAAGCAGGGCCTAGGAACAGCGTATCTTTTTGGCTTCAAATGGGCCCTGGATCATGGCTACCAGTTTATATTTGAAATGGATTGCGACTTTTCGCATAACCCTAATGATCTTGATCGGTTATACGATGCCTGTAAAATAGGTGGTGCGGATGTAGCTGTTGGTTCCCGTTATGTAAAGGGAGGTAATTTTCAGAACTGGCCGCGTTTTCGGAAGAGCCTCTCAAAAGGTGGATCTATTTATACCCGCGTCATCACCTTGATGCCGGTAAAGGATCCCACAGCCGGGTTTGTCTGCTACCACCGCCGCGTACTCGAAGCCATTAACCTCGACGAGATCACTTTTGTTGGATACGCATTCCAGATAGAAATGAAGTTTGCTTCGTGGAAGCTGGGATTTAAAATCAAAGAAGTGCCCATCACTTTTACTGACAGAAGATTTGGCACATCCAAAATGAACAAGGGAATTGTAAAAGAGGGAATTTTCGGCGTGCTTAAATTGAAATGGCAAAGCATGTTTAAAAATTACCGCCGCCGGGTGAAAAACATAACAACCGTCACTTCTTTTGAAAATGCCAAGATGCTCGTTGAGCGCAAGTAATTCACTTATCTCACTTTCACATTATTTTCCTGCTGTAAATGCCGGGTGAAATTTATGGAGTACTTCACGCAGGTATTCCTTGTCCAAATGTGTGTAGATCTCAGTGGTGGTAATGCTTTCGTGTCCCAGCATCTCCTGTACAGCCCGCAGGTCTGCCCCGCCTTCCACCAGGTGGGTGGCAAAAGAATGCCGGAGCGTATGCGGTGAAATATTTTTTGTGATTCCTGCTTTCTTCGCTAGGTCTTTTATGATAATAAAGATCATTACCCGTGTAAGTTTAGTGCCCCTCCGGTTGAGGAAAACATAGTCCTCGTTTCCCGGTTTTATTATCAGCTTATTGCGTACCGTATTTGCATACATTTTTACGTACTTCATTGCGGGCGCGCCAATAGGTACCAGTCTTTCTTTATCACCTTTCCCAATGATGCGTACATACCCTACATCAAAATACAGGCAAGACAATCTTAAATTAATTAGTTCGCTAACACGGAGGCCGCAGCTATAGAGCGTTTCAATAATAGCCTTGTTGCGGTGACCCTCAGGTGTGCTATAATCAATTTTCACGATCATACTTTCGATCTCGTCATAAGTGAGTACATCTGGAAGATGGCGTGGAAGTTTTGGTGTTTCCAAAAGGGTAGTAGGGTCGCTTTTAGAAATACCTTCCTGCAGGCAATAACCGTAAAAACTTCTAAGCCCTGAAATAATCCTTGATTGCGAAGCAGGCGTCATCCCCAGTTCACTGATCCACTTCAAAAACTTTTCGAGATCTTTTAAAGTTAGCTGCGCAGGTGAATTGACGGCGGATTGTAGTGAAAGAAATTCTGTGAGTTTACGAACGTCATGGAGATAGGCTGCAACTGAATTTGCAGAAAGTGATTTCTCAAGCTGC
>JBBQSI010000434.1:0-3378 GCA_038213975.1 Chitinophagales bacterium | reverse complement strand
GGATTTTCACTGCCTACAATGGTCGCATGGTGAGTATCCATCCAAACGCCAAATTGCTTGTTGTTGTTCATGATCTTAGTTTTTGTGGTTACCTGAGCCCAATAACCGTACCGCATGCCGCAACATCTGAAATGAGGACGTAAAGCCATGGATTGCCTTTGCGTCTACTGTTGCTCGGATGAAAGCCAGATTTGAAAGACAGGATGTTTTTTGAGACTTTTGTATAAAATGTCTGTGACAGGTGCACAACGTTTTTTTTGACCCGACGGGGTTTTCACCTAACGATTTTCAAACTATAAAGCAAGTAATAGTGAAACCCCAACAAATAAAAGAGTGCATTATCTTGCAGCCACTCTTCCTGGCTTTACTTAAATTAGGTAAGTTTTTCCGGCAAGAAAGATAACTCCCACACACAAATTACTCATCCCAAACTGGCACAACATGAACAGCAAGATTGGTTCCTTTCATGGCGCGGAACATAATTGGAAGGACTCCGAAGATTACCGCCAAAAACAGCAGGCAATCGCCCGTGAGGTGGATGAAAAATACAATCGTCTTATATAAGGCGTAACGGATCAGGCAGAACGAAGAAAAATAATAGAAGCTCACAGTATTGAGTTAAAGCGCCGGCTGTTGGAGTTGGGGTCGGAGAATTTATATTGAGGGAGGAGTTGCACATACTTTCCTTATGCTGACTATGAACATGGCATTGCATACTTTTATGAAATTCAATTGGTAAAACATTTTAGGCCAAAACATTTCATGGATTTGTAGGAGACGCGTAAGGCTTTTTGAGTAGACTTCTTCCAGATTCGAGAAGTATTCAGCGTCGGGGTTTCATCCCACTCACTTTGCCTGGCAATGAAACCCCCGCCGGGACACAATGATATAAATAACAGGTACTGTAGAGATTGGAAACATTTGAGCACACTATCCATGCTACCGGTGAAATACTCGCGGAATTTAAAGAGATCATTACCAGCGCACTAATGCTTCTATACAAAGCGTCACAAATAAATGTTGGCAGTCGTGTAAAAGCGGGCGAGTCTATTCTTACGCTCGATAAGTATTCGGCTGAAAACGAAAAACTTACCTTAATTTTCTGATCTGTTGTTTCATCAAATCCGGTACTCCACCTCACGAGACCGTCGGTTTATTGCCGCCCTTTTGCCTTTGACTGAAGCTACTGAATTGTATGTAAATTGACGCATGAATAAAACGATTCCTCCGCTCGCCCTGCTGTTGCTGTTAGCCACAGCGTGTAAGCAGGAAAAAAAGTATACGACCTGGTCAGCTTATAAAGGTTCTCCGGCCAGCATCCAGTATTCGTCGCTAACGGAGATAGATACGTCCAATGTTTCGCAACTTCAGGTAGCGTGGGAATATCATACCGGCGATGCAGATACGGTGCATGGCTCGCAAATTCAATGTAACCCGATCATCGTCAATGGCGTCCTTTATGGCACTACCCCGCAAATGAAACTCTTCGCCATAGATGCAGCGACCGGGAAAGAGAGGTGGGTATTTAATCCTTTGGATTCTTTATGGGGCAGCAAGACATCTTTTTTTATCGTCAATAATTGCCGGGGTGTTTCCTACTGGGACGATGGCAAGGAAGACAGCCGCATCTATTATTCGGCAGGCTCCCGCCTGTATTGCGTAAACGCGAATGATGGCAAACTCTCTATGGCTTTTAGCGACAGTGGCACAATAGACCTGCATAATGATCTCGGCCGTGATGTAAGTGAATTGTCTATAAACGCTACATCGCCTCCGGCCATTTATAAAGATTTATTAATAACAGGTACCCGGGTAGATGAAGGGGGCAGGGCGGCGCCAGGACACATCCGTGCTTACGATACCAGGAGCGGCAAATTTAAATGGATCTTTCACACCATTCCTCACCCGGGCGAATTTGGTTTTGATACCTGGGACGATACAACGGCGTACCAGTTCATTGGCGGTGCCAATGCGTGGAGCGGTTTCAGTCTTGATGAGGAACGAGGTATTTTATTTGCCTCTACCGGCTCGGCCTCTTATGATTTTTACGGAGGAAAAAGATTGGGTGATAATCTTTTTGCCAACACGCTGCTGGCATTAGATGCCAATACGGGCAAACGAATCTGGCATTTTCAATATATACATCACGATGTCTGGGACAGGGATCTTTCTTCCGCCCCGGCGCTGGTAACGGTAACGCGTAACGGAAGTAATGTTGACGCTGTGGCACAATCAACAAAAACGGGTGTCATCTATTTATTTGAGAGAGAAACGGGAAAGCCTTTGTTTGACATTGAAGAGCGGCCGGTGCCTGACTCAACTGACCTGGCCGGGGAAAAGTTATCACCGACCCAGCCTTATCCAACGTTGCCTGCGCCATATATGCGGCAGTCGCTGGTGGAAGGTGATTTGAATCCTTATTTATCTCCTGCCTCTCTTCAGGACGTGAAAGAAAGATTTGCCGGATATAAAACCAACCACATGTTCAATGCACCTTCGCTGCAGGGTACGGTTGTATTTCCCGGGCTGGATGGAGGAGGAGAGTGGGGTGGCCCTTCCTTTGATCCGGAGACAAACATCCTATATGTGAATGCCAATGAAATGGCGTGGGTGATACAGGCTGTGGACATTTCTAATAAAAAACCTGTGGTAGAAAATTTTGAGCAGGCAGGAAAAAGATTGTATCAAAATAATTGTATGAGTTGTCATGGCCCGGAAAGAAAAGGCTCCGGTAATTTTCCTTCGCTTGTGGATGTTGAAAAAAAATATACTGCCGAAGCGTTCAATTCACTCATTGCATCAGGCAGGCGAATGATGCCCTCCTTCAAGCAATTAAATGAAAATGAAAAGGAAGCAATTGCTTCATACGTTATGAATATACGAGCGGCAAAAAACAAGACATTTGAAGCCGCACCGGTGGATGAGCATTTTAAATTACCCTATTCGATTACAGGGTATAACAAGTTCTTGAGTAAAGAAGGCCATCCTGCTATTGCACCACCCTGGGGTACGCTTAATGCGATTGATCTGAATACAGGAAATTATGTGTGGAAAATACCTTTGGGAAATGATACTGCTTTTAGAAATACAAGTGCTCCGACAGGGACTGAAAATTACGGAGGGTCAGCCATTACGGCGGGCGGACTAATTTTTATCGGTGCTACTAAGGACGGAATGTTTCGTGCCTTTAATAAAACAAATGGAAAATTGATTTGGGAATACCGGTTACCGGCAGCCGCATTTGCCACTCCGGCTGTTTATGAAGCAGGAGGAAAACAATATGTGGTGATCGCCTGCGGCGGCGGGAAGCTGAAGACGATGTCCGGAGACAGTTATGTAGCGTTTGCATTGCCGGAGAGTAAATAGGAGTTATTGTAA
>JBBQSI010000433.1:0-3385 GCA_038213975.1 Chitinophagales bacterium | reverse complement strand
CTTAATTTCCACGCCTGTGTGTTCATGGGCACAGGAAACCAATGTACCGGACCGGATCGATAAGCAACAATTTTCCCCTGCCAGTTTTATGTGGTACAGCAAACCGGCTTCGCAATGGGATGAGGCACTGCCTGTAGGTAATGGAAGACTGGGTGCCATGGTATATGGAAAGACTAACGACGAGATTATCCAGCTTAATGAAGATACTCATTGGTCGGGTGGCCCCTATTCAACCGTAGTAAAAGGAGGTTACAAAGATTTACCCGCCATACAGAAAATGGTTTTTGATGGCAAATTTTTAGAAGCGCATAACCTCTTTGGAAGAAGGCTGATGGGATATCCCGTGGAGCAACAGAAATACCAGTCGCTGGCAAACCTGCATTTATTATTTCCTAAACAGGATTCCGTGACCAATTATAAGCGCTGGATTAACCTGGACGATGCTACAACCGGCGTTGCTTATTCCATGGGTGGTGTAAATTATCAGCGTGAAATATTTTCTTCGGAGCCCGACCAGGTGATCGTGATACGCATAACCGCAAACCAACCCGGCAGTATAAATTTTTCAGCCAACTTAAGGGGCGTTCGAAATCAAACCCATTCAAATTATGCCACCGATTATTTCAGGATGGACGGGATGGGAACCGATGCCTTACAGCTTACCGGAAAATCTGCCGATTACATGGGCGTAAAAGGGCAGTTGAAATACAAGGCCGTTGTAAAAGCCGTGCCCGAAGGCGGCACATTGAATGTTGACGGATACACACTCACCATTAAAAATGCCAATGCCGTTACCTTGTTTTTTGTAGCGGCCACCAATTTTGTGAATTACAAAGATGTTTCGGCCAATGTGGAAGAGCGTATACAGCGGTACCTTCAGCGTTTGAAAAATAAAAATTACGTAGCTATCAGAACTGCACACATACAGGATCACCGGCAGTTATTTGCCCGGGTGAAAATACAATTGCCCAATACGGCCAATTCGTTTTTACCAACCGATGAGCGCTTGAAAAAAATGCAGACTGCCGACGATCCGCAACTGGCGGCATTGTGCTATCAGTTTGGACGTTACCTGCTCATTGCTTCGTCCCGCAAAGGCACGCAGGCAACCAACTTACAGGGCATCTGGAACAATGATATGAATCCCTCCTGGGACGCCAAATACACCACCAATATTAATACACAGATGAATTACTGGCCGGTGGAATCAGCCAATCTTTCTGAATGCGGGGCTCCCCTATTCGATCTCGTGAAAGATGTTTCCATTCAGGGCGCACAGGTAGCCCGGGAACATTATGGCTCAACAGGATGGGTATTGCACCAGAATACCGATATCTGGCGGGTGGCGGCACCTATGGACGGACCCACCTGGGGAACTTTTACCGTGGGTGGCGCATGGCTTACCAATGAATTGTGGGAGCGTTACCTGTATAGCAAAAACCTGGACGATGCCAGGGCATTATATCCCATCTTAAAAGGCTCAGTAGATTTTTTCATGAATTTTTTGGTAAAGCACCCAAATGGAAAATGGCTGGTGACCAATCCTTCTACCTCGCCTGAAAATTTTCCGGGCAGCAAAAACAACGGGCCCTATTTTGATGAAGTAACGGGAAGCACTTTGCCGGGCACCACCATCTGTGCGGGCTCCTCCATAGATATGCAGATCATTACCGACCTGTTTAATAATTATGAACAGGCCAGTGCCTTACTGCACACAGAATTGGACTACGCTAAAAAAGTAGCAGCAGCCAGGAAACAATTAGTGCCTCCGCAAATCAACAAAGAGGGAGCGTTACAGGAATGGGCGGATGACTGGCCTCAATTGGAAAAAAATCACCGGCATTTCTCCCATTTGTATGGTTTGTACCCCGGCAATGTACTGTCGGCAAAAAGAACGCCCGAATTTGTGGAGCCCATCAAAGCGGTTTTAAATCAACGTGGTGATGAGGGAGCTGGTTTTTCAAGAGCATGGAAAATATGCCTTTGGGCAAGATTGTATGATGGGGAGCGTGCCTACAAGATCTTCAAAGGATATTTAAAAGACCAGAGCTGCACACAACTTTTTGCACGGTGCTTTAAGCCCATGCAGGTTGATGGGTCGCTGGGTGTTACGGCAGGCATTACGGAAATGTTACTGCAATCGCATGAAGGATATATCGATCTGCTGCCCGCCTTACCCAGTGCATGGCCGGCAGGAGAAGTGGAAGGCATATGCGCCAGGGGTGGCTTTCAACTGGACTTTAAATGGGAAAACCAAAAGTTGCTGCGGCTGAAAATATTATCAAAGGCCGGAGGAATCTGTAAACTCAAGCTGCCCGATACGGTTAAAATAAGTTCTAACGGCAAACGGTTGCAACTAAAGGCCGAAGGGAACGGGATCATCAGCTTTTCAACAGAAAAAGGAGTGTATTATGAGGTGAGTGGTTTTTAATGATGGGATGGAGAAGGATGTGGAACTGTATTATGTTTTAATTTTAAAAAGCCAAACTCGTCAACACCGGTTTCATAAAACTGGCACTACTCCAATAATAATCTAAATCACCAGCAGCATCTGGCATAGTATGTGTTGTTTTTCGCTGTCGTCATCAGCAGTATATCACTCATCAACCACAAATAACCTGATCATGAAAAAATTTTCAATTGCCGCATCATTCCTGGCAGGGCTAATCGTTTGCCTGTGCATCGTAACCCTGCTGGGCCATACCGATCAACCATCTGCCGGGGCAGTAAATAACAACTACAATAATTATCCGGCCCGGGTGCAGGCGCCAGCTTTACCACAAAACATCAGCTTTGCAGGCGAAGCGGTACCGCTGCATCGTTGGGAAGTAAGAGAACAATTCGACAGGGAATTATTGCTCAATTACCACCAGTCGGGTAATATTTTGTATATGCTTAAGCTGGCCCAAAAATATTTTCCGCAAATAGAGAAACAATTGGCGGCTAATAATATCCCCGACGATTTTAAATACCTCTGTGTGGCCGAAAGCAATTTGCAGAATCTTATTTCCAAAGTTGGCGCCACAGGTTTCTGGCAGTTTATGCAAGGCACGGCGCCGGGCTATGGCCTCGAAATGTCGGCAACTGTTGACGAGCGTTATCATGTAGAAAAATCAACACAAGCGGCAAGCGACTATTTAAAGAAAGCCTACCAGCGATTTGGTAACTGGACGGCCGCCGCCGCATCCTACAATTGCGGCATGGGTGGGTACGGGCAGCGCAGCACACAGCAACACACTACCAATTATTACGAGCTGGTACTGCCCCGCGAAACGCAGCAATATATTTTTCGTATCCTCGCATTCAAACACCTGATGAGCAACGCCGATTCGCTGGGTTTCATCATTACACCCGCGGGACATTATGCACCGGCTGCCACTAAAAC
>JBBQSI010000432.1:0-3386 GCA_038213975.1 Chitinophagales bacterium | reverse complement strand
ATGAAAAAATATTTACTCGTAATCCTCCTTTTCACCGGCTTTCAATCCTTTTCCCAGACTGCTGCCTATTGGCAGCAATATCTTTCTTATAACATCCAGGCCAGTCTCAATGACAGGAACAAGGTTGTGAGTGGGCAGGAGAGAATTGTTTACCGGAATTTTTCACCCGATACACTTCAATTTATTTGGTTTCATTTGTACCCGAATGCCTACAAGGATGAATCGACTTCACTCTATCAACAAATCCTAAATGATAATTCCAGGAAAGAGAAATTAACCAATACAAAAAAAGGATTCATCGACAGTTTGCATTTTACGGTAGATGGCGCGCCTGCAAAAACGGAAGCACATTCCAATGTACAATATACTGACATTACAAAACTGGTGCTGAACAAACCGCTTGCGCCGGGTGATTCCGCCGTGATCGCCACACCTTTTTCAGTTCATCTGCCATCATATTTTTCGCGCTCTGGTTATGCGGACGGAGAGTTCATGGTAACGCAGTGGTATCCCAAACCGGCAGTTTATGATAAAAATGGATGGCATGAAATGCCTTACCTGGATATGGGTGAATTTTATAGCGAATACGCCAGCTACGATGTTTCAATATCCCTGCCGTCTTCATATATCGTAGGAGCCACGGGCGTTTTGCAAACAAGGGAAGAGGACAGTTTATATAAAGAAATTGGCAGGCAGAATGCCATCAATAATGTGGCAAATGAATTGGTAGAATACAAAGCCCTGCGCCCCGGCACCATGAAAACACTACGTTATACTGCCGATAGTGTTCCGGACTTCGCGTGGTTTGCTGACAAAAATTTTATAATTCAGTATGATACTGTACAGCTAAAATCCGGCAGGGTAGTAGATGCCTTCACCTATTTCTATAAAAAGAAGAAAACACCCTGGACGGCAAGCATTTCGTTTGTGAAAGATGCGGTGCATCATTACAGCAAATGGATTGGCGAGTACGCATACCCGGTAGTGCAGGCTATTGAAGGGCCGAAGAATAATTCCAGCGGTGGTATGGAATACCCGATGATCACGCTGATCACCAGTCCTGACGCAAAGCCTGAAACACTCGATGGCGTAATTGCGCACGAAGTTGGTCACAACTGGTTTATGAGTATGCTTGGCACAAACGAGCGTGATCATGCCTGGATGGACGAGGGCCTGAACACCTATTTCCAGTTTAGATATGAAGCAGAAAAATACCGTGGCAACTCGATCTTTGGTAGCCAGTTACCTGCAGAAGTACGGAAGTTGAGCGAAGATGATTTCCAGGCTGCGATCTACAATTCTTTCATGCAAATTCCTATTCAACCTGCCATCGAAACAAATTCTGCTGCCTTTGCAAACAGCGATGACTATGGCCTGACGGAATATATAAAAACCGCGGTCTGGATGTACCTGCTCGAGAAAACGCTTGGAAAAGAAAAGATCGATAGTGGGTTTCAAACTTACTTCAACCAATGGCACTTCAAGCATCCGCAACCGGAAGATCTGCGGAAGTCCCTGGAAGAAGGCACTTTAGGAAATCTATCCACCTTTTTCGAGTTACTGAATAAGAAAGACAAATTAGTTGACCGGTAACCGGACAATTATGATTTTCCGGAATCGATGTACTTGCTGACAAGCGTAATTGCTTCTTTAGCTTCTTTTACATCATGTACTCTTAAAATATTTGCCCCATTTAACAGGGAAAGGGTATGCATTACCGTTGTTCCGTTAAGTGCTTCAGCGGCGGTGATGTTAAGTGTCTTACAAATGGTTGACTTCCTGGAGAGTCCAACAAGGACAGGGACATTTAGTATCTTAAGCAGAGAAAGATTTTTTAATAAAAGAAAATTCTGTTCAGCGTTTTTTGCAAAACCAAATCCCGGGTCAATGATAACGTCTTTGATGCCAGCCTTGCGACACTTGCGTATTTTGCTGATAAAATAATCCACGACTTCCAATGGCAGATTATCATATTGATTTTCCCGCGTCATGGATTGCGGCGTGCCTCTCATGTGCATACAGATGTATGGAACTTTCAAAGAGGCAACACACGCCAACATTGCTTCATCCAGGTCGCCACCGCTAATATTATTCACGATTGAAGCGCCGGCTTCCACCGCTTTTTTCGCAACGTCTGCATAGAATGTATCAATACTGATGATCGCGGCAGGAAAATTTTCGGTTATTGTTTGAATTGCAGGCGTTATCCGTGCGATTTCCTCTTCGGCTGAAATCCTTTCACTGCCCGGTCGCGTACTTTGTCCGCCAATGTCGATGATGTCGGCGCCCTCGTTCAGCATCTTGCCAACAACCTCTCTCACAGCCGATTGATCCATCGCTCTGCTCCCTGCGAAAAATGAATCCGGTGTAGCATTCACAATTCCCATGACCAGCGGAGTTTTTATTGTCACCAGTTTACCCTGGCAGTTGAGTGTAAACATCGCGTTAATCATTATTTTTGAAGCATATGCTGCAAATTACTACGGATACGCAATACGACGAGGTGGTGAGCAGGTGCCGAACGATTTTTTCAAACAAGACAAGGGACTATGGTACTTCCTGGCGTGTTTATCGGCCGATATCTATTGCCGACCAGATCTATATTAAAGCCAGGCGGGTTCGCAACATCCAGGAATTAGGCACACAGAAAATTGGAGACGATGTTGCCGGTGAATTTTCTGGCATCTTTAATTATGGAATTATCGGCCTCATACAACTTGACCTACCGGAAAATGATTTTGAATATTTGCCTTATGACCAGGCCATAAAATTTTTCGAAGAAAAAGTGGCGCTTGTAAAAGAAGTGATGGAAAATAAAAATCATGATTATGGTGAAGCGTGGCGCGAGATGACCCAGGAAAGCTTTGTCGACCTGATACTGGCGAAAGTGATGCGCATCAAGGAAATTATTAAAAATGATGGCAGAACCGGCGTCAGCGAAGGGATTGATTCAAATTATGTTGATATTGTGAATTATGCAGCCTTTGCTCTTATCCTGATGAACGGGCAAAATAAATAAGCATTGATGAGAGTATTAGTAAATTTTTCGAGGATTCTTGTTGGCCTTTTATTTATTTTCTCGGGGCTTATCAAAGCCAATGATCCGCTGGGTCTTTCATATAAAATGCAGGAGTTTTTCGAAGTATGGGGCCGAGATGAGTCATTGACAACTTTCATGAGCTGGCTCACGGATTATTCTTTACCCTTTTCTATTATTATGATCACGCTGGAGGTGGTGGTAGGTGTGGCGCTCTTGCTTGGCTTATGGCAAAAGTTTGTAAGCATCCTGTTGCTGATTCTTATCATTTTCTTCAGCTTCCTTACCGGCTATGCTGTTTTCTCCGGCAAGATTGCTACCTGCGGTTGTTTTGGCGATTGCATTCCGC
>JBBQSI010000431.1:0-3387 GCA_038213975.1 Chitinophagales bacterium | reverse complement strand
CTCCGCCGCCGGGCTTTAGCACAGAAGAAAAATTGATGCTACAACCATTTTCGTTCTACGTCAAATGCTTTACGCTGCCGAATCTGTTTGCCGGGAAAATGCATGCATTACTTTTTCGTAAATGGAAAGGAAGGGTTAAAGGCAGAGACTGGTTTGATCTGGAATGGTATATCCGAAAAGGTATTCCATTAAATCTTGATCACTTGTTCCTACGCTCCCGGGATAGCGGCGACTGGAAAGAAAAATCCATGACAAAAGATCAATTAATGACCTTATTACAAAATAAAATTCAATCGGTTTCTTTTAAAAGCCTTCGACAAGACGTGGTACGTTTTATACCAGATGATGAAGTGATTAAGATTTGGTCCCCACAATATTTTAATGACCTTGTCAAAAAAATTAAACTCAACTAAGTTGAGAATTCTTTTCATGGCGACCGTTCAACCGACAGTCTTTCGCAGAGATGGCCGCCTTGGTTCGTTCTCATGCTCCCAACTGGAATTATCAGGGTGATTTATTGAATGGCTCGTTCAAGACTTTAGCGCTAAAGAACTATAGTATACACTCATAAAAAAAGCTCCTCCCGGAGCTTTTTTTAAAATAAATATTGATATTGTTCCCGCTTACTTCGTACCTGTAGAGTCACCACCGCCTTTGCCGATCAGGTCCATGAACTGGTCAAGCTTCGGCGTGATGATGATCTGGGTACGCCTGTTGCGTGCCTGGCCATCAGGCGTTGCGTTAGAGGCAATGGGATTGTATTCTCCACGACCACCGGCTGTGAGGCGCTTCGGATCTACACCGAAATTGTTTTGCAATGCCTGCACCACCGATGAGGCCCTCAGCGTACTCAGGTCCCAGTTGTTGCGGATGTTGGGCTTGGCAATGGGCACATTATCGGTGTTACCTTCTATCAGCACATCGTAATCTTTATAATCGGAAATGATCTTGGCGATCTTGGACAACGTACCATTTGCCTGGTCAGAGATTTCGTAACTGCCGGACTTGTACAGCATATTGTCTGAAAGCGAAATGTACACCACGCCTTTTAACACTTTCACATCCACGTCCCGCATTTCCTCGCGGCTGAGGGAGCGTGTAAGGTTGTTCGTTAGTACCATGTTCAGGGAGTCGCTTTTGTTCTTGGAGGCGATGAGTTCCTGGATGTACTTATTGGAGGAGTTGATCTCGTCTACCAGTTTGGAAACATTTACGTTACCCTGGCCGGCAGAGGTAAGGCATTTGTCCAGGGCCGACTGCAAAGATCGCTGGTGTTCCTGCTCTGCCCGCAACCGCTCTTCCAGGCTGGAGATGGTGCCGTTGGCCCTTTCCAGGTTGCTCTTGCAACTCTCGCCTTCCCGCACGAGGCCGCTGTTGGTACTTTGTAACTGGTTATAGCTTGCCTGTAGTTCATTGAACTTTTTGGTACTTACACAACTGGTGATAAATACCACTGCTGCGATCGCTGTAATTAATTTGAGATTGAGTTTCACGTTTTTTGATTTTTTGCGTTAGTAATTAACGATGGATATAATAAAATTTTAGCCAAGTTATTGATTTTGGATTTAAATCAAACACGTCGGGTTAAACGCGGACTTTTACACTTAATGGGATCGAGTCGAAACTTTTTGAAAATTATAGGTAAGGCATTCTGCTTTTTTACTGCCAGGCTGGGAAATTCGAAGCCTATTGTATTTTTTCCTTTTCTTTTGTCTTTGATACGAAAAGACAATTCCGAAGGCTATCAGGAAAATGAGAACCCAACCCGCTCCGCGTGTTTCCCGGCCAATGCTACCAATGCACTAAGCTAACAGGCAATTATGGTATTCGGGGGAACGGCCTACTTTCAACTTTCAACATCCCACATCCCACATCTCACATCTCACATCCCACTCTCACATCTCACATCTCACATCTCCACATAAGACCAGGTAAAGAAAATTGAGCGACTGCAGTCAGATCTTTCGAAAAAACAATGCCGCCTTAAAGAGGTGGCTGAAATGCGGGCGAACATCCTTAGCCAGTAACTGTAAGGGTTTGAGGGCCTCGGCGCCAAGGCAAATCAAAACAACTTTCAGCACAAACTGTTTAATGGAGCAGACAGCTTAATTTAGCCCATGCTGATTGTTCATGCCGTGCAAAAGCTGCTGACGTCTTCGGGCATCGAAGCTGCAAGCTATATTTCCGAGCCTTCTCCCAACCAATTGATGCATTCCTGGTATGCCAGGCTGGTAGCCACGGGTTTTACCGGCCGTCCGCTGGTGATGTATGTACACCAGCCCTCTCTTTTGCTGGTGCTTACTCGTGGGAAAAGTATAAATACTACGCTCCATCTTTTCCATAAGCGGCTCCCTCAACTATTGGACCGGCAGCATTTCAAAGATGCTTTTATCGAAAGGGAAATGAAGCTGGTGCAGGAAGGGCATGTGGTAAGTAAAACCAGCAGCCGATCCATGCTGGCCAGCATGAATGCGATGATGGAGAATATTGAAGCCGTTTGCCGGGAGCAGCCCACCTATGAAGCAATAGACCTGGATGCCATAGAAGATACTTTCACAGGATGGCTTACCTACGATCCGGTGCTGCGCAAGTTTCGCCGCACGCGGGACTACTGGATGGAGCGGGGCGTACTGGATGAAGCTTAGAAAGTTTTTCCTTTTTTACGGGTAGACAAACTATCTAAAAGAGGAGCGTCTGCGGATAGGAAATTTTTTTTTGTTGTTTCAATTATGTTTTCCTTATGATGTATCCGCTCTACTTTTAGGGAACAATTGATCCCCTTGTCGTCCGTGCCTAACTCAAGATTTCAGAAATTTATTTTTTCCTGGTTGCGATGCAGGTGCCAAACATGAGCATTGGAATAGCCGTACTTCATCCGGGATGCAAAGACGGTGGCCACTGCTAACGGCGCAACTAAAAAAACAACGGCGATCACAAATAAAAAGTAGCGAAGGCCGGCCGCCAACAAAGTGAATAAATAAAGCAACGTCGGTTTTGGATTTTGGTTAAAAAAGAAAGGCATCTTCGAAAGAAGGTGCTTTTTTTGTATTCCTGCCCGCTAGTATTGATGGCCGTGGACGCCTATTGTAATTATGACGGAGGAAGGAAGTACAAGAAAATCCCATGCACCCTATTGAAAGCTTCCATGAAGCCAAGTTTTTAAGTACATTGTTTCAAAGCCGATCTGTGTATTCCAGGAAATTTATTCTAATAAGGATTTTATGTTTGCGGGACTCCAACTCCAAGGCTGCATTTTATAAACTGAACAGGCAACATCCGTCTGGAGCAATCACTCACTGCTGTCGAGTATCGTCTCCCGTAGGGGACGATACGTCTTGAAAAATTAACTTGTATTGACTACATTTATTTATCATGTCTGTTAACCTC
>JBBQSI010000430.1:0-3403 GCA_038213975.1 Chitinophagales bacterium | reverse complement strand
GATACGCCGGTTACGCCGGCATAATTACCCGTATTCAAACCCAGGAAATCCTGGGAGTAAACTGTTGCTGATATATTGAAAAAGAGGAAACAAAGAAGAAGTGCAATTTTATTCATAAGTGATATAGGTTGTATAAATGATGGTGTATAGATGATATCGGGGGTGTACGTGATGTGGACTGTTGTCCGGTCAAAATACTACAACAAGCTTGCCTAAAAAATGTTCATCCGGCAAAACTGGTCTTTATTAATATACAGCTTTTTGATCGCAAGAGGGTGAATTATTCCACAATAACAACCCCATGGTGGCGCCTGCATCCGCTGGTTGAGCGGTCACAGTGAAAACCTCAAAATACCTGTTCAATTTTTTTTTCACACCTTCTCCACCCAAATGGAAATTTCCTTATCCTCTTCCCTGTCAAATCAAAATCGCATTGACTAATACAGGCGCAAAAGCAGGTTAGCCGGGCTATCCAACGCTGCTGGCGTCTACATCGGTTTCCATAATGAAAATATCAATGGAGGCATGTCTGTGATGCGGGGCATTTTGTATGCGTAGAAGATTTTTTGTTACGCAAGGCCGTCTTTAAAAGTAATCTCCTGTATGTTAGCGGCACCAAGGGCCATTACAATCGCACCTTCTACCTGTGCCTCTATGATATCGGGCTTTACGTACCAGCGGCAATCCATCACCGTCCCATAAGTGATCGATCTTAATGCTACCATTGGCATCTTTGGAAACCTTGACTACCTGCGGCAACGGGGCTGGCAATGCATTCAGTAATGGCTAAATCATAGCCGTCATTTTTCCCCCGCCTGAAATCTCACAGCTTTTTGCAGGCGAACACCATAAATTAATTGTTTTTTTTATTAAGAAAAAAAGTGGAAAAAGTGGCAACAATATATTCTAAATTCGTTTCAGACGCATTTAAATGAAAACTGAACAGATAAAACAGAAACTTCATCGCTATATAGAGACACCGGAAGAAAAAAAGTTGAAAGCTATATATACATTGGTGGAAGAAGAAATTGAAGAAGCAAACGACCTTTGGAACGATGCAGAATTCATGGCAGAATTAGTACAAAGAGAAAAAAAATATGCGAATGGTTCTGCAAAAACATATCCGCTAAAAGAATCTGTGGCAAGAGCCAAACAGGCCGAAAAAAAAGTAAAATAATTGCCGTACTCTATTAATTTGCTGGAAGAAGCCGATAAAAAATTGAGGCAAGCCGCAGAATAGTAAAAAACCTTGCTGGGCAATACGGCCCTGCTGCGACCAGGAAGTCAAGGTTATACACCAAGCCATTTTCTCTGATTTAATCACCATAAACTGTTATTTTTACAAAAGATTATATCGTAGTATTATGCAGACATTAACCGTAGAAATAACTAATAGTGGTGCTTTAAAAGTGCTTCAGGAACTTCAGGAAAAACATTTCATCAATATCCGGATTGAACCGGATCTAAATTCTCCCGTATTTCCCGGGGAACCCTTGACCCAGGAAGAATTTAAAAGGTTGATACTGGACAGAGAAAATGGGTCCGCTATGAGTTTAAAAGAAGCTGAAGCTAAATGGATAAAGAAGAAAAAACAACTACTCAAACTCGCAAAGTAAGAATTCTCCATGAAGCGTTCCGGGATATCGACCAAATCACTGACTTTATAGCAGTCAATAGTCAGCAGCCATTGAACGCTATTAAGGTAGCCGAAAATATACTGCGAACTATAGAAAAACTCGGCCAGAATCCCTTTGCTTACAAGGAGTGTAGGCAATTACCTACCAAAACAAAAATGTACCGCCAGGTAAAATGTTTGTCCTGGCTGATCATATACAAAATTTTCACGGCTGAAATTCTTGTACTTGGTGTTATTCATGGCTTAAGAAATCCAATACAGATCAGGAAGCTAAGGAAATTGAAATAGATAGAAACCAAGTTGCGACCAATTGAGGAATATAAAATGCCCTAACCTTCATCTCCCCCAAATCAAACGCCAACTTCCTTGTCCTCTTCCCCGTCAAGATAGAAAAAGTATTGGCTAATGCAGTCGCAAAGGCAGGCAGGCCGGTCTCGCCCACGCCACCGGAGTCGGCATCGTTTTCCATAATGAAGACATCATTAGGAGGTAAGTCTTTGATGCGGGGTATCTTGTATTCGTAGAAATTCGTTTGTTATGTGAGGCCGTCCTTAAAAGTTATTTCAGGTATAGTGGCGGGACCGAGGGCCATTACAAGGGCACCTGCTACTTGCGCATTCGCGATGTCGCATATCATTTTGAGAACCAGGTAATATTAATTCAGGAATGTCGGGTGGGGGACACCCGCCAGGAAGGGAGGTGAAAATATTCTATGTTGCGCAGAATGGATGTAAACAAACTAATATTATTTCATCCTGTCAAGTTGCGTCGTTATAAATGCGCCAAGCTTTTCATACCCGGCAGCATTAGGATGTAACCCATCCGAAAAAAGTGATTCATCAATTTTTCCATCTTTTTTTACAAAAAGGTTCCGGGCATCCGCATAAGTTACCTTCGGTTGTGCTGCTACATTAGCGAGCATTTTATTCAGCTCCACAATTCTTTCTTCAAGGCTCCTTCGGGGAAAAATGCCCATCAGCAATAAAGATGCATTGGGCTGTTTCACGCGGATCTGTTTTATTAAGAATTGCAATCCCGTTGCAATTTCTTCATTCGTATTCAGCCCCAGGTTGTTGGTACCAATCATCAATACAATTTGTTTCGGTGAAATGCTATCAAGCTCCCCGTGGTATACGCGCCATAACACATTTTCTATTCTATCCCAGCCATAGCCCATATTAGTGGCGTGGCGCGGGGTAAAATATTTTTCCCATGAATCGCTGCCGGGATGTCTCGCTTCGGGCGGCGGCCCTCCCCAATAGTGCGTGATGGAATTACCTATCAACACCAGGTTTGGCGGATGCAGCCTGTCATACTGCATCACTTCGTTGTGCCTTGTTTCCCAATCATAGATGTTGGCATCACGTCTTTGGGTAACCGGGATCGTATTGGAAATAGTTCCCTCGGGTTCGGCGAGGATATCCTTTATTTCTTTTTCATACGCCTCAGCATAATGCATCATGCCTATATCATTGGGATGCGTGCCATCCACCGTGCTTTCTATATCCTGGTTGATGGCATCTTTGGACAAGCGGAAAATATTTTTAACGCCTGCAGCAACGAGGGAATCGAACGTTGCTTTAAAAACAGTATTCGTTGAAGTGTAAGCCATTTTTCTCACCGGGTTCATTTCCCCGTCGGTATAGCCGTCATGGTCTGTAAGAAGAATGGGCGTTCCTGGCTTTTTATTTTGAAGTGCTGTTACCGCGGCAACAATCCTCTTCGCTAATTCTCCCGTCGCATAATAATCAGTCGAAGTGAGATTGG
>JBBQSI010000429.1:0-3408 GCA_038213975.1 Chitinophagales bacterium | reverse complement strand
CATGTCTATACTGGTTTATGTTGTAAAAATGGATAATCTTCTTGTTCATATACCATATCGTACATCTGTTCTTTTTCAGGATAATCGCTTTCGTCAGCGAATTTCTCGCATTCTAAAACACGTTTTTTTACCTTTTTATCGATCGCTTTTAGATCATCTTCGGTAGCAAATTTTTCCTTTAGGATAATATCCTTGATTTGGGTGATAGGATCGATTTTCTGATATTCCTTCACCTCATCTTTGGTACGGTATTTCTGCGCATCACTCATAGAGTGTCCACGGTATCTATACGTTTTCATCTCTAAAAAGGTAGGACCGTCTCCACGTCTTGCCCGTTCTATTGCTTCATCAAGTGCCTCTGCCACTGCTATGGGATTCATGGCATCTACTGGTCCACAAGGCATTTCATAACCTAGGCCAAGTTTCCAGATATCCTCATGGTTTGCAGTACGCTTAACCGAAGTACCCATCGCATAACCGTTATTTTCAACACAAAACACAACCGGCAACTTCCAGTTCATCGCCATATTAAAGGTTTCGTGCAACGAACCTTGACGCGCTGCTCCATCACCAAAAAAGGTTAATGTCACTGCATCCCTTTTGAAATATTTATCTGCAAAAGCAAGTCCGGCACCTAAAGGAATCTGGCCACCCACGATACCGTGACCGCCATAAAACCGATGTTCTTTGGAAAAAATGTGCATAGAACCACCCATTCCCATAGAAGTACCTGTCTTTTTACCATAAAGCTCTGCCATTACACGTTTGGGATCTACACCCATACCTATAGGTTGCACGTGGTTACGGTAGGCAGTGATCATTCTGTCTTTTGTAAGATCCATAGCATGCAGCGCACCGGCAAGTACTGCCTCCTGACCATTGTAAAGATGTAGAAAGCCTCTTACTTTTTGCTGAATATAGACTTGGGCCAATTTATCTTCAAACTTGCGCCAGAAGTACATTTGCTCGTACCAGTCCAGATAAACTTCTTCTGTTATTTGTTTCATTATAAATATTATGAGAATTGAGTTCGGAAGTTAAAGAAGTCCGAACCTAAACTGATTTTCCATTTAAAGAAAAATTTACCGCGTATAAATTTACAAAGCAAATTTTTACAACGGATAACAAAAATAATATATTAAAGGACAAACCTGAAACCCTTTATCGTAAAATTATAAAATGCCGTTTTTAAGCTACCTTTCAAAAAAACAGCATAAAAATGACTCAAAACGCCCAAAAACTATCAAAAAACAGCTGAAAATGCCTCAAATTCATAGATAATCTTGCGTAAAAAGTAAAGGAAGTAGATCTTCTAAAGATTCACTTTTAAAAACCTGCCCAGTGTCGCCCATAAAATAGAGCGAAATGGGCCGTTTTTGCTTGACTTCATATTCTGCAATAGCTTGCCGGCACGCTCCACATGGTGGTACCGGTTTGGTCATTCCCTTCTTTAATGCTTTAGCTGAAATTGCCATTGTTTTTATACCGATTTGAGGATATTTTGCGCCGGCATAATAAATAGCAGTTCGTTCTGCACACAATCCGGAAGGATACGAGGCGTTTTCCTGATTGCTCCCGGTGATTATCTCACCATTATCCATCAATATTGCCGCTCCCACATAAAAATTGGAATATGGTGCATAAGCATTATCCCTAGCTTCAAAAGCGCTGTGCATTAATTGTTGAATATCTTCGGGAAGTTCTTCTACCGCTTCATAAACAGATAAGGTCGTAGCAATCTCAATTTTTTTCATCGGTAGATTTAATACTCGGTATATTCGTTGCCAAACCCAAAGGTTATACCGAAACGGAGTGTATTTTCGAGCGGGTTTCGCACGCTTGACGTAGAAAATAAATAAGATACGTCAATATCTATGGTTGTGTACTTGAAGCCCAGACCCAAGGTGGCAAACTTACGGGAACCTTTAAGATCACTTTCATTAAAGTAACCGGTGCGCAAGCTAAAAGCATCATCATAGACATATTCTGCGCCCAGCGACCAGGTAACTTCTTTGATTTCTTCACTGAGACCATCTGGAGCATCTCCAAATGATTGAAAAATACCACTAAAGAATCCTATATCTTGATATTCACGGGCGTCTTCTGCATCAATCCGGCCATCACCGTTGAAATCTTGTGGGGAAGGAACCAATAATTTATTCAGCTCCAGACCTACACTTACGGTATTGTACGGGTCTAAAATGAAGTCAAAACCGGCGCCCAATTTCATATTTGTAGGGATAAAGTTTTCCTGACCGGCATCATCATATTTAATTTTGGGACCGATGTTTGAAATATTGAAACCACCTTTCCAACGGCCATAAAAATCACTCACCGGGACTTCTTCAGATTGATAATATCCTGCGATATCCACACCAAAAGAGCCCGCTGCACTCGCATCATCACTATCTACCTGCAATTTAAGATCACTGCGCAAGTAACGCCCGGCAACCGCCAGGGAAAAACGCTCACTTAATTTCAATGCATATGAAACATCAAGGGTGAATTCATTTGGCTTTAATATAAGTCCCAACTCGTCAGGATTTTGACGTGCCTCAATCTCACCCAAGCTAAAATATCTAAAACTCGCGCCTATTGCACTGCGCTCATCTACTCTATTGTAATACGTAACCTGGCCCAGGAAAATATCGTTGACCAGTTGGCTCAAATAAGGAGTATAGTTCACGCCTATACCTTGCTGGCGCTCAATAAAAGCATATTTAGCCGGATTCCATTGCTGGGAATAAGCATCTGCGCCCGTTGCAACTCCTTGATCACCCATACCTGCGGCGCGTGCATCTGCAGCTATCATCAAGAAGGGAACACCAGTGGTAATAACTCGACTGCCTTCAATTTCTTGAGCATTAGAAGGCTTAATTCCAAATATACCGATAACGGCCAGTAGTAATAGTGATTTTTTCATGCGTGGTAAATGATTTTTGACAAATATAAATTTTAAGAACAATTAATGATTACAGGATAACAAGTTTCTCAAATTTTTCGACCTTTTTATTGGTTAACGTAGATTTAACGGTAATCTTATATACATATACACCTTTCCCTATTCTATCACCAAAATCATCACGGCCATCCCAAGTGATTTCCCGTGATAAAAACCCGGTGGTCGTGATATTCCTATTTATGGTTTTGACGACTTTCCCACTTATGGTAAATATCTGAACTTGTACATCAAGCGGTTCGTACGGGCGGTTATGGTTAAACCAAAACTCCGTATAATTCACAAAGGGATTGGGATAATTCAATACATTTTCAAGCTGAATGTCGTCGTCGCCAGCAACCACAAACTGCAGGTCTGCGGTAGATGAATTATTATAAGTATCCCAGGCTTTTACAGTTACGGTATGCATGCCCGGTTCTAGATCCCGTAGTTTCCGAAGTGCTTTACCC
>JBBQSI010000428.1:0-3414 GCA_038213975.1 Chitinophagales bacterium | reverse complement strand
CGCAGAAGGCTTAGTGTGCTTCGTCATAATATTCACTCCTTCTATCAAGACTCTGTTTGTGGAAGGAATCACCTTCAACACCTTGCGAGGCTTCTGCATGTCTTTGTCATCACCGGCTATCACCACGACAGAATCACCTTTCTTTATATTGTACTTTGGTTGAAATCTGGTTTTCATCTGAAATTTATTTCCTTGTTATAAACAAGCCCTTTTTTGAGGGCTGCAAAAATACAGCTATAATACTTCCGGGGCAAGTGAAATAATCTTCATATAGCCTTTATCCCGAAGTTCCCGGGCCACCGGCCCGAAGATCCTTGTACCACGCGGTTCGTCTGACGCATTGAGTAATACCACTGCATTATCGTCGAACCTTATGTAAGAACCGTCTTTGCGGCGCAGCTTGTTTTTCGTTCTCACGATCACAGCTTTGCTCACTGTTCCTTTTTTGATGCCGCCAGCGGGCAATGCGTCTTTCACCGTTACAACAATTGTATCGCCTACGTGTGCGTAATCCTGACCGGAATTACCCAAAACCCGAATGCAAAGCACTTCTTTCGCTCCACTGTTGTCAGCTACATTAAGCCTGCTTTCCTGCTGTATCATCGAATGTTATTTTTATTGCTTCTATGCGGCGATTTTACTGTCGCCAAATATTTCAAATATTATTTTACCTTCTCCACGATCTCTACAAGCCTCCAGCGCTTGATCTTGCTCAAAGGACGTGTCTCCATTATTCGCACTACGTCTCCGATGCTGCACTCGTTCTTTTCATCATGGGCATGAAAACCTTTGGATTTTTTCAAGAATTTTCCATAGATCGGGTGCTTTACCCTTCTCTCCACTTTTACGGTGATCGTCTTATCCATTTTGTTGCTGGATACTACACCTGTCCTGGTCTTTCTTAAATTTCTATCTGACATAATGCTTTTTTAAGATTGTTGAACTGATTGTTTGCTTTTCAATTCAGTTTTTAACCTTGCGAGGTCTCTCCTGACGCCACGAATATTCATGGGGTTTTCTACCGGTGAAACAGCGTGACCAAACTTCAGCTTCTTAAGCCTTAGTTCATCTTCAGTGATCCGGGCCTTGAGGTCAGTGACCGTCATTTCCTTTAAGCTGTTTACAAAATCGTTTCTGTTTGACATAACCTGTTATTTATTAGGCAAAAAATTCTTTACGCCAAGAAATCCCGGCGAATTACAAACTTGGTTGCTATTGGTAATTTTTGTGCCGCCAGTTCAAATGCTTCCTTTGCCACCTGGAGGGAAACTCCATCAGCTTCAAAGAGGATGCGGCCCGGCTGTACAACAGCAGCCCAATATTCGGGATTACCTTTACCCTTACCCATACGGACCTCAGCTGGCTTTTTCGTGATTGGCTTATCAGGAAAAATCCTGATCCAAACGTTTCCTTCCCTTTTCATGTGACGGGTCATTGCCTGCCTGGCAGATTCAATTTGCCTGTTTGTAAGCCATACTGACTCCAGGGCCTTCAATCCAAAAGTGCCAAATGAAATGGTAGCGCCACGTTTGGTATCACCCTTCATGCGGCCTTTCTGCATTTTCCTGTGCTTCGATCTTTTTGGCTGTAACATTTTTTATCTTTTAATACCACACCAGCAATGGTGTTCACAAAATTTTTATCTTCTTGGTCCGCGACCAGCGCCGGCACCACCACGCCTGTCTCCTCTGCGGTCTCCGCCACGGTCAGCACCTCCTCTTCTGTCACTAAATCCACGGGCTCCCTGCTGCATATCGCCATCAGCTTTTCCGCCACCTGCAATAATGTTTGGATTCAGGTCACGTCTGGAAAGTACTTCTCCTTTACAAATCCACACTTTCACGCCAATCTTTCCATAAACCGTTTGAGCAAATACGCTCGCATAGTCAATATCCATCCGGAAAGTATGTAATGGAGTACGACCTTGCTTGATCTCCTCACTACGGGCAATCTCTGCACCGCCAAGGCGACCACCTACCCTCACCTTAATTCCTTCGGCACCCATGCGCAATGCAGAAGCAATTGACATCTTAATGGCTCTTTTATAATTGATCCTGTTTTCGATCTGGCGTGCGATAGTATCAGCTACGATATTCGCATCAAGCTCAGGCCGGCGGATTTCCAGGATGTTTATCTGCACATCGTCTTTTCCTGTGAGCTTTTTCAGCTCCTCTTTAATCCTGTCAACTTCACCACCACCTTTACCGATAATAATACCGGGCTTGGAAGTATGGACGGTAATTATCAGCTTGTTAAGTGTACGCTCGATCACAATCTTAGCGATACCACCCTTATTGATCCTGGCGTTCAGGTATGTTCTGATCCTGTCGTCTTCAATGAGCTTCTTCGCGTAATCTTTTGGACTGGCAAACCAGTTGCTGTCCCATCCACGAATGATGCCCAATCTTGCACCTATCGGATTTGTTTTTTGACCCATATCTGGTTTTATTTTTTAGACTTTTTTTCTGTAGCCTTATTTTCAGTTGTAACAGTGTCTTCTTTTTTCTTCGGTGCCGCCTTTTTTGCAGCAGCTTTTTTAGGAGCCGCCTTTTTCGGCGCAGCCTTCGATTTCGCTTCTTCTATTTGTTCAACTTCCGCCGGTGCAGTTTCCACTTTGGCAGTTTCTTTTTTCGTTGGCGAAATAGTCCCAATCCTAGTACTGTCTACGATAATGGTAACATGGTTGCTTCTCTTCCGCACACGGTAGCCGCGACCTTGTGGTGCCGGGCGCATCCGCTTCAAAACCCTTCCGCCATCTACCATAATTGTTTTGACAAAGAGCCCAGCGTCTTCTACCTTATCATCACTATTCTTTTGCTCCCAATTATTAATAGCACTCTTTAATAGCTTATACATTGGTACAGCAGGATGCTTGGGATTGAATTGCAAAATGCCGAGCGCTTTTTCCACTTCCATACCCCTGATCAAATCTGCCAGCAAACGCATTTTGCGTGGAGAAGTGGGATAGTTATTCAGCTTTGCTACTGCTTCCATTGATAATTCTTTTACTGCTTTTCTAATAAGTTGAATTGTAATCTTAGGATATCTTCTTGCTGGAGTGTCCCTTGAAATTTCTTGTAGGTGCGAATTCTCCCAGTTTGTGCCCCACCATGAATTCCGTAACATACACAGGAATAAACTTATTCCCATTATGTACTGCGAAGGTGTGACCAACGAAGTCAGGAGTAATTGTTGAACGCCGCGACCATGTTTTAATAACACCTTTTTTAGAGGTACCCTCGTTGATCTTCAGCACTTTGTTCTCAAGCTTCACATCTACGTAAGGACCTTTTCTAATTGAACGAGCCATGAATGAATCTGTTTAAGATTTTAATTCTTATTTATTAGGTAACTTTTTTCCGTTTCTTCTTTGTATGATCAGTTTGTCAGAACCCTTGCCGCGGGTTCTTGTCA
>JBBQSI010000427.1:0-3424 GCA_038213975.1 Chitinophagales bacterium | reverse complement strand
ATATTTTACCACTTTGTAAACAGAAAAGCCCTGGAAGCCGGGTGGAATCCAATCCTTGCTTTTTGCTTTAAGTTGAACAAAGGGGGTGAAGTGCAAATTATCCTGTTGAAATAGTTCACTACAATTTAGGTGAACATGGTTTCCCAGGCAAAAGTAATGTTATCGAAATTACTGCGATGCCTGCCGCGCCTTGATGAGGCTATCCAGCGCCTGCTGGTAAGATTTTGCGTAAACCAGGTGCTGCCGGTAGTCATCAGAGAAGTCTGAGTAACCGGAGAAGTCAGAGCGGGCGACAAAGAAGATATAGGTAGTGGAAGGCATGTGCAACACAGCATCAATCGTTTTTATTGACGGGGTACAAATCGGGCCTGGAGGTAAGCCTGCATTTTGGTACGTATTGTACGGAGAAGGATAAGTGAGGTATTTATGATAGATCCTTTTCAAGCCAAAATTCTTCATTGCAAATTTGATCGTGGGATCGGCTGCCAGGCGCATCCCCTTGTTGATCCTGTTGTAATACACACTGGCGATCTTTCCTTTATCGTCCGCTTTATTTGTCTCTTCTTCTACAATTGAGGCGAGCGTATAAACTTCACTATTCGTTAAACCCAGGTTTCTCGCTTGTGATTTCCGCTCGTCATTCCAAAATTTTTCTTTTTCATTTTTGAGTTTCTTAAGCACAGACGCCACATTTGTATTCCAATAAAAGCGGTAAGAATTTGGGATCACTAGCGTCATTACGGTGTTAGTATCTACCCCGAATTTTGCAAGTGAATCATTTGAATATAAAAAACTGGCCGTCTCTACTGAATCTGCTTCCAAATTGGAAGAGATCTTTCCCGCGAGGTCGTCAATCGTGCGAAGTTTGGTAATAACGAGGTTTACTGCCGACTGCCTGCCAGCCTTCAACAACCTTACTAGGTTGATATTGCTCATGCCTTCTGTGATCTCGTAACGGCCGGCCCTTACTCCCTCGTCAAACGCTGCATACTTAGCCGTCTTATCAAACCAAAATGGACTGGAGACTATCTGCTGGTTGAGTAATTTTTGCCGGACAGAAGCATACGAAGAGCCAGTCGGAATATAAAAGTATTTCTTCTCCGGTGCATGAACGGTCGGCCCGGCGATCATCCAGGCACAATAGCCGCCAACGATCAGCAAAACCAGGAATAATATGAGGAGTATTTTTTTCAAGACAATTAATTGATCAAGCGATTTTATAAATGGATACAAAATAAGAAACCCTGCACAATCCGGCAGGGTTTCCAACAATATTTTAGATTATAATTTTAATTAGAAGGTGTCGGTGGTGGCGTCGCTTGGGGTTGAGGTGCGCCTGGTAAGGTTGTCTGATTATTTTGAGGAACCGGAGATCCTGCAGGCGCTTCGTTAATAAGTTGATCTCCGGGAGATATTCCACCGGATGTGGGAATGAACAGTGATGAAGTGAGGCAAAGTACGCCAATGACCGCAGCAAATAACCAGGTACCTTTTTCAAGCACGTCAGTAGTTTGCTTTACGCCCATCAGTTGGTTGCCAAGTCCGCCCAGGGATGATGAAAGACCTCCACCTTTTGGGTTCTGTATCAAAATTATCAAGCCCAGAATTAAGGAAGCCAGAATTATTACTACGCCAAATACAATCAGCATTTTAGTCGGATTTTATCTTTTCAATTTTCGCTGCAAAATAAGCACTTTTTGAGGGATTGATCAAACTTAACTTTTGATACATTTCAATCGCTTTTCCTCTTTTGTCCTGTTTTATGAGTACCTCCGCCATTGATTCCGTCAGAACTTCTGCATCGATATTCGCATTGTCCGATGCGTTTTCAACGATATCATCCGCAAGTGAAGAAAGCGCCATCCTTTCAGGATGTAACTTTTTCATGCTCTTTAACCAGTCGGTAAAGCTTCTCATCTGGCTGCCCAATTTGTCGTTTGCAATTATTTCTTCATTCAAAATTATTCCCTGGGAAGCAAAGTAATCTACTGTGTGGAGAGGTTCGAAGGCAAGTCCACCTGTGGCGGGCACTTCCTTAATGCCGGGAATCCTTAGCTCACCCTCACTATCATCTGGCGGCTGCTCTGCATCCTCATTGATGGAAGATGTCGGTTCCGCATCTTCTTTAGTCATCGCTACAGGATCGGGTTCAGTTAACCGGGGATCTGTTTCCACTTCTTCGGCAATCGCCTGGCCTTCCGGGCTTTCAGAAAAGGTTGAATAACTTTCGCCGGGAATTGCAGCGGTATTTTCTTCTGCACTATCATTCACACTCGTTTCAGCCTCGTCTGCTTCCGGTTCTTCTGTAACTGAAGGGTACTCAATACTAAATTCATCGTCAACCGTCACCGGTTCTTCTGACTCATATTTACCTATTTCTTCTAAAGCTGCATCATCGTATTTAATATCGGTGGGCTGGCTTATCTCTGCATCAAAAGAAGATTCCATGTTCTCTGCCAACGCTGTTTCACTCTCATGCTCATGTGAAGGAATTTCACTTTCCAAAAGCTTTAAGTTCACGTTTTCGTTTGGCTCCTCTATCCGCGGTTGTTCATCGGAAAAGTCGGCGTCCTTGTCAAAAGTTTTCATTTCATACGCCTTCAGCTCCTGCAGTTGCTCTTCCGAAACGACTCCAAAGTGTTGCTGAACTTTTTCCTCTTTTTCAACAGAAGTCGAATGACCGTAACCCATGGGTTTAGAAAACTTCTGGCGATATAGCTGGTATTGCAACCAATGTGCATTAGGGAAATACAGCGCAGTTTTTTTTAACTGCTTGTCTGCATCCGGATGCGCCGTAGCTAAGTAGTTACACAATAACGCGTATTGACTCAAGGCAGAATAGGGATGTTCCTGAACGCTGGCCTCCAGTTGAGACGTTTTCTCTGCTACGGAAGCGACTGTTTCCGAATCATTCATACAAAAGGCTTAAGGACTAAAAATTTTACCAGTTAGAAAAGATTTTGTTGAATACCGCGTCCGTTACATTTTTCACAATCTCATCGCCTAATTGTGCTTCAGCCTGGGGTAGTGTAAGGTTTGCCGAAAAATCGTAATTGCTGGTGACTTCGGTTTCAAAATCTTTTTGTGAATCTAAGGTATTTTTAAATATTAGGTGAAAACTTACATTCAGCCTGTTTTGACTCGCATTTTGATCGGCAATGCCCGTTGTGGTCACGCTATACTCAGATACATAACCGCTGATATCGTAATGTGCATCATCACTATTGGTTTGCCGCAATCTTGTTTGGCCAATGATTTTTTGTTTAAGTTTTTCTGTTAGCTGTGGCGCCAATTGCGGGTTAATATACCGGGCTTTATTTTCAAAATAGTTCACCCGGAAGGTTTGAATTTCCGGCGGGATAGGGGCGGCATCGTTTGTAGAATACCGGCAGGTAGCACAGCCCAACAAACTGAATAGCAGGCA
>JBBQSI010000426.1:0-3426 GCA_038213975.1 Chitinophagales bacterium | reverse complement strand
TGAAGTAATATGCGTGTACGCCTGTTAGTAAGATGAGAAAAAGTGTGTAGAAAGTCTTCTATCACGGATTCATAGAGGGAATAACATTGTGTACCCTTGCGATGGAATTTAAATCGACGATATTCTTACAATTCAGTTTTTTAAATATCCTGGCCTTGTGTGTGCCGATGGTTGATGTATGCAAATGAAGTTTGTTACTGATCTCACTCACCGAGTCACCACGCATCATGTATTGCGTGATTTTGAATTCCTGTGGCGAGAGCCTGTCAAATGGATTGTCGGAATCTTTGCCAATAGCCTGCTCTGCCAGCACTTGGCCAAGTGAATTACTAATGTAGCGTTTGTTATTGAGGACGGTTTCAATGGCAATTTTAATCTCCGTCTCCGGCGCGTCTTTTCCGATATATCCCATTGCGCCGAGCCTGAGATATTTTTTTGCGTAAATATCTTCGGGATTCATGCTTAGCATCAGAATTTTCGAATTGGGTTTTACGGCAATGATGTTTTCCACGAGACCAAAGGAATCCGTACCTGGCATGTTAACATCCAGGATGAGCATATCGTAGTCCTGCTGCTTTACTTTTTTAAATGCAGTGTCGCCATTGTCTGCTTCATCAATCTGGGCGAACGGAATTATACTGGAGATAAATATTTTTAAGCCGGTCCGGATGATAACATGATCATCAACTAATAAAATACTTTTCATGCAAAAGGTAATTGATACGATTAATTCACTGGCATCTGCAAGAGGTGACTGATTGAAGATTTGTCACGAAATGCTGACTGCTTCTCCGGGATTCCCGAATGTAAAAATACATTAACTTACAAAATATTTTAAAGTTATCAACCCTTCACGGTGGAATATCACTGCAGGCGCTTTTACTTCCCAAAGAAGCTGTGAACTTTAAAAACCTGAATAACGATCGTCCGGCATAACATATGCCATTAGTCAATACATGAATCCATTCCAAAAACCATGCTCACTCATCCTCGTGGATGAGGATTCAGACTACCAACAAAAACTAGAGCGCTTGATATTGTCACTCGACTTTCCTTTTGAAAAGGTAAGTTGTTCATCGAGTATCCCGGAGCTCGCATTGCTTGCCAATGCCCGGGATAATTTGGTTTTAATTATTGATGCAGCACTTTACCGTGCAGGCATTAAACGAGAGCAAGGTGATCTGCATCAGCAAATTTTGTCGGCGCCGGTTATCCTCTTATCTGAATCTTTGGATGTGGACAACGCGGCAGACTTGCTTTCACTGGGCGTGCAGGATATGCTCGTAAAGGAAAAATTTGATGCCGGTCGCTTGCTGCAATCTATTGTATTTTCCCGCGCAAGAAAAAAGCATTTGGTTTCACTTGAAACCGACCTCCAGCGTTTTAGGATTATCTGTAAAGCCACCCACACAATGGTTTGGGACTGGGATTTGAAGTCCGGTGAGATCCAGCGCTCGAAAGAAGGATGGCAAATGATATTAAAGGACAGGGACGCACCAACCCGAAATACGCAGGAAGAATGGGCGAACCGGCTACACCCTGATGACAGAAAGAAACTTTCGGAGGTGAAAAAAGCTATCATGCAGTCATCTGACCAGGATCTCTACGAATTGGAGTCACGGGTGTTGCGTGCAGATAACACTTACGGCTATGTGCTGGACCGCGGGTTTGTTTTGCGCGATGACCACGGCAAGCCGGTCAGGGTAGTGGGAGCGGCTCAGGATATCACGGATAAGAAAGTGGCGGAGAAAAATGTTCACCTGAATGAACAGCGCTTTCGGTCATTGGTACAAAATGGCACTGATCTGATTGCTATTCTGGATCTTGAAGGAAATTTTACCTACGTAAGCCCGACCTCCGAAAAAATGCTGGGATATGCGCCGGCTTTACTTTTATCTGCAAATATCTTTCCCCTGATACATCCGTTGGATCAGAAAAAAGTCAAAAACTTTTTCAAAAAAATAAAGCCCGGATCGGCTGTATATATTGACAAATATCGCCTGAAAAAAGCCGACGATAGTTGGTGCTTTCTGGAAACAACTTTTAATGATCTCACAGGCGATGCATCTATTCAGGGAGTAGTGGCTAACTCCCGCGATATCACAGAACGCGTAAAGGCCGATGAGATGGCACTGGCCGAAAAGCGCCATAAGCAAAATGAAATCACTGAAGCCATTATCACTGCACAGGAGAAGGCCAGGTCTCTTGTTGGGAGGGAACTCCATGACAACGTCAACCAGTTACTCGGCGCAATTCGTTTATACATTGACATGGCGCGAAAGGATGTCAGCGGAGCGGATGGATATTTGAAAAGTGCGTCGGAATTTACACTCAACGCAATTGATGAGATCAGGAAATTATCCAAGACACTTGTCACACCCTCGCTGGAAGGTATCAGCCTCGTGGATGCGGTGTACGACGTTATCAATGATATCACTAAAGTTCACCCGATTAGAATAAAATTTTCTTCCAATGAACTTGATGAAGAAAAATTGAAAGATGATTTCAAATTAAACCTGTTGAGAATTGCCCAGGAGCAGGTAAACAATGTATTGAAACATTCAAAAGCAAAAAGTGCATCGATCGTTTTAAAAAGGCAGGACAAGAGCCTTTTCTTTAAAATAAAAGATAACGGCGTTGGCTTTAACGACATAGAAACCAAAAAGGGAGTAGGTTTCACAAATATCCTCAGCAGGGCTGAGCTGTATAAGGGCGAAGTAAAAATTGAAGCAATTGCGGGAAAGGGTTGTGCCTTATCAATTCTATTCCCAGACGACACAGTATTTACGAAGGGATTATCCAAATAAGTCACTACTCAGATAACGGTCACCGCGATCGCAGGCGATAAACACTATCACACCTTCTTCTATTTCTCCGGCAATTTTAACGGCCGCATATGCAGCACCGCCGCTACTCATGCCGGCAAAAATCGCTTCCTCTTTGGCAAGGCGCCGCGTAAAATTCACGGCATCCTCCTGCGATACGTCGATTATTCTGTCAACCCTTTCGGCTTCAAAAATTTTCGGAAGATACTCCGCCGGCCAACGCCTGATGCCGGGGATGGAGGCTTCTTCAGTAGGCTGACAACCTACGATCAGGATCTTATTATTTTGCTCTTTCAGGGAGCGGCTGCAGCCCATAATGGTACCCGTGGTGCCCATGCTGCTGACGAAGTGCGTCACCTTACCATCCGTATCCCGCCAGATCTCCGGGCCCGTTGTTTTATAATGAGCTAAAAAATTATCAGGATTTGCAAATTGATTGAGTACGAAATATTCACCCGTGGCACCTTTGTCGTCAACATAGTCGCGACATTTTTCAATGTTCTCAAGCAGTGTGACTTTTGCCCCAAAGGCTTCCATCGTTAACACGCGTTCTCGTGTACTCGTTTCCGGTAGCGCAAGTTCTATTTCGATTCCAAACAAT
>JBBQSI010000425.1:0-3443 GCA_038213975.1 Chitinophagales bacterium | reverse complement strand
TGTGCCAATCACCGTAGTGGTTGGAATAGTTGCCAAATACGTTCATGGTTTTGTTTCGGTGGTTGAACGACAAGTTGCCGCCGCCTTTCAAACTTTTTCCGTAAGTAGCATTGCCGCCAATAGAGCCATTGGTGCCCAGGGCTTTATTCTTTTTCGATTTGAAATTGATGATGCCGCCGTTGCCGCTCGCGTCGTATTTGGCCGAAGGGTTGGTGATCAATTCAATGGCCGCAATATCCTCGGCACGCATGCTTTTCAGCAGGTCGACAACTTCTTTTGAGTCCATCGGCACATCGCGTCCGTCAATCTGGAAACGAACCGAGTTTTTGCCCTTGATGGCAATTTTATCGTTGTTGTCTACTGTAACGCCTGGGGCTTTCCGCAACAGTTCCAGCGCATTTTGCCCCTGAGAATTGATATTCCCTTCTACGTTCAACACCGTTTTATCGGCCTTAATTTCGATCAGGGGTTTGCGTGCCACTATGGTGACTTGAGCCAGTTCATTGCTGGCAGCCTTGAGTTGTAGTGGTTCTATCAATTTGTCGCCGCCGTTGTAATCAAATTCTCCGCTGGCACCAGTGCCTTCGCCCAGCAAATTGATGTCCAAATAGTAACGACCTTTGGAAATATGCTCCAATTCAAATCTGCCAGCCTCGTCGGTAATGGCGCCTTTTACCAATACAGAATCAGAGGATTGGTACAACATCACGGTGGCAAACTCCGCAACATTTCCACTCGAGGTTACAATGGAACCGGTAATCTTTTGTGCCTGCAAGCTTGCAAAGGCACAACATAATAGGATGATTGTTAACAGGTTAGATGATTTCATAGCTTAATTTTTCACTCTTGAATAGATGAACAGGGAGACGGCGTGCCATCTCGTGTTTTTGTTTTACTAGAACAAAGGTGAGCAATTAAGGTATTATGTAAAGCATAGAACCTACCAAAGCATACTTCTCGAATATCAATCGCTGAACTTTACCGACGAACGGAAATACGCATTGTGTACACACCCAGTCTATCCAAGACACTTGCATGGACAGAAGGGTTACAAGAAGGATGCATGGAAAAGGTGAACAACCGTTTTAGATGGATGAACGGCTGAAAATTTACCCCAAAAAAAAGCAGGACAGCCTTCACGCTGCCCTGCTCCAATGCACAATTTAAGCAAAACCACTATGGCAAAATGCCGATTACCATAATGTTCAGGTCGAGGTTGGTGTTGGATGTGACGTTTAAGTTTCCAAGGTCGATCAAGCTATCCAGAATAAGCGTTCCCTGGAATTCGAGCTTCCCATCGTTGTTGGTATCTTTATAGGCTGCAATATGGATTTCATAATCGCCCCTTTCCAGGAAAGAAACCGAAAAGGTACCATTGCTATCGACTTTTGAGCTTGATACGGCATTTTTAAAAGACACGCCGTTTTCCGATTGCACTTCCACACTGCGGGTGAATTGGCCTTTTTTGTACACATACACCACTATTTTATCGGTGCTGATGATGCTGTTCTGACAGGTTCCTTCAACATTTCCTGCTTCGCTTTTTACCACCAAGCGCAGGGCAGCCTGTAGGTCGGCTGTTCCAACAAAGTCGTATTTATCGGTGGTCCCGCCACTTTGGTATTGGACCGCTTTGCGCAGGTCGAAGTCGATCACCATATTTGTCTTTTGGCCTGCGGCCACTGCAAAACTTTTGGTCGTTGTAATGGAATGGGTAGCAGTTGCTGACAATTGGTGTTTCACGTTGTCCGCAGTTTGCACATAACAGCCAGGGCTATTGCCATTGGCATCCGTTTGAGCATCCAGCACCAAAGTTATATTACTGTAACTGCCAGCCTCTATATCGCCGAGGCCAAGCAGGGCTACATTGCCTTGTTGGTAAGCCATAATGTCAATGGTCTTTTTTCCTGAAAAGCCTGAGAATGTTTCTCCGTCAACTTTTACTTCTGCCACGGTAACGAAAACGGCCTTCACATTAGGGTCGTCGGAAGGGCCGTCGGTGATTTCCAGGTTCAATTGGCCATTCGAGCCACCTGGATTGTTGTCTTTTTCACAAGCTGTGAAGAACAGGGTTGCGCCAGCCAGAGCGGCAAATAAAATCGGATGAAATTTTGAAAACGTCATGGGAAAATGAATTTGGTTAAGATTAACGATTGAAAAAAGCTTCTGGGAAAAGCAGTATCAGTGCCCACAGGCATCATGCAGTCGGTTTTAGAACTTTGCAGTTAAACAGGTGGAATTAGAAGATTAAAACAAGCCCTTTGGGCAAGCCCGATAATGGGTCAAAACAAGTGTATTCGTTTCCTTATCTTAACTTGTTGACTTTAATGATGTGCCGTTAAAAAAGATACCATTAAAACGTGAAAAAGTTTTCTTGGATTGCCCAATATGGTAATTGAGGCAAAGCTTTCAGATATGTTCAAATCGAATTATTCTCAAAACAAAAACACCTCAATAGCACTCTAAATAATTAATTATCAAGCACTTGTATGTAAATTAATAAACAGCACCTGCTTTATTTTTGAATAAAACTTTCCAAAACCACATCTTCGATTACCTTATTTGGGGTATTTTCATAGCTGTTTTCTTACTGGGTTATGCCGATAAGAATTAGGGGTAAACCCTGAATGAAAAGAGAGCCAACGCAGCTGCGCCGACCCTTTTGGGTTACTTTGATAAATGAACCGTGATTAAAAACGCCCAACGGATCAGGCTTTAAGAGGAAGGAATTCAAAACGCTATACTACGTCTTCTGGTGCTTTTTCTTGGCTGCGGGGAACAAGATATTATTGAGTATCAGGCGAAAACCCGGTGATTTCGGATGCAGATTCAGATCTGTCGGCGGATCACCAACATAGTGCCGATAATCTTCCGGGTCGTGGCCGCTGTAAAAGGTCCAGAAACCCTGGCCAAATGCGCCATGTATATACCGTGCTTCATTGGCAGGCTTGTTTTCCCCCATTATCAGTACATTTGATTTGATGTATTGTTTCTGAAACGCAGTGGCTTGTCCCATAAATCCTTTCACTGTACGGGTTTGGCACTGCGTCAGCATAGTTGGAATAGGATCCCATTTTGCGGAAAAGTCGAACAAGGTGAAATAATCCTGCTCTGGAGACACCCTTCTGCCAATCACTTCGCTGTGGTCGATCGTGGAATGCTCGTAAATCATCGGATCGCTAATGATATCAAAGTTCTCAAACGCCAGTGTTTTGCTGTAATCCAATTTTGCCTTGTACCCTGGGTCAATTGGATCTCCATCAAACACCGCAGCGCAAATATCCGTGCCTTCTGCTGCCAGTGCAATATCGTATGTATCTGTGGCAGAGCACATAGCAAACATAAATCCACCGCCAATGATAAAGTCCTTTAGTTTTTGGGCAACAGCCAATTTCAGTTGGCTCACTTTGTCAAAACCGTTTTTCTGCGCCAGGTTTTCCATC
>JBBQSI010000424.1:0-3444 GCA_038213975.1 Chitinophagales bacterium | reverse complement strand
ATCATGACTTTACCGGGGTGACAAACAAAGGTGCGGGCAGCAGTTTTGTCAAGTATCGTCTCCTGCAAGGGACGATAAGCCAGGATGAAGATTCCTTGTCTTAAATCTGTTCCAGGGTAGGGAGATGGTTCTGAGAGAAACTGCCGACTCGTTGATTTCAATTCAGTTTAGCAACACCGGAACTTTCTAATTTCTTGCCAACTTTTGGCTTCCCCACCCTGGGTTTAGAGATCCTCTCTCTTGGCGCTGTTAAAAAATTGACCCTTAGCTTGTCAATTCCACGGTCTTTTCTTTTCTCACCTCGGTCCCGCCCCTGCTAATACGAATTTTTTTGGCCGACCTGTCCCATGATGGGCAATAGGAAATTATTTAGCATTTTTGCGAAGCTTGCAGCAAGATTGAATATGCCTTTCATTTTGTACAAAACCTTAGCCTTTGCTTTGACAGCACCCGTAATGTTGACTTGTGAATAGCTTTTCGAAAGTCTAAACATTTTAATCATGAATAATACCGATCGTCGCAACTCACCCATAGAAATAGATAAAGAGGAGTTCAGAAAAATTGGCTATCAATTGGTGAATACCCTTGCTGATTTTTATGATTCAATAAGTGACCGGCCAGTTACGCCGGGAGAATCACCCACCCAGGTACAGGCAATCCTCGGTAGTGATGTATTGCCGGAAAGTGGGACGCCTTTGCCTGCCTTATTTGATAAGGCCACTGAGCTGTTGTTGAACCATTCATTGCTCAACGGCCACCCAAAATTCTTTGGCTACATCACCTCTTCTCCTACGCAGGTTGGCGCCCTTGCAGAACTGCTGGTAGCAGCAGTAAATCCTAATGTCGGTGCAAATATTTTAAGCCCGGTGGCAACCGCAATTGAAAAGCAGACCATCAGATGGCTCGCAGAATTCATCGGTGTGCCTGCTACCTATGGCGGCATCCTGGTGAGTGGTGGAAACATGGCAAATCTCACCGGCTTCCTGGCTGCAAGAACAGCCAAAGCGCCGAAAAGCCTGAAGGAAGATGGATTATTAAACACCCCCGGCGAAATGGTTTTTTATTGCTCAAAGGCAACCCACACGTGGATTGAAAAAGCGGCCGTGTTATTCGGCCACGGTACAAGAGCTATCCGCTGGATATCCGTGGATGCTGACAATAAAATGGACATCGAAATTTTATCGCAAACAATCAATCAGGATGTTCAGAGTGGCAAAAAACCTTTCCTGGTAATCGGAAATGCGGGCGATGTCAGCACGGGTGTAGTGGATAACCTGTCAGCTATTGCGAAGGTGTGTAAAGAGCATCACCTGTGGTTTCACATTGACGGCGCCTATGGAATTCCTGCGGCGGTCCTTCCAGCGTACAAAAATTTGTTTGATGGAATCCTGGATGCTGATTCGATCGCACTCGACCCGCACAAATGGCTGTACGCACCATTGGAAGCGGGCTGCACGTTGGTGAAAAATCCACAGCACCTGATTGACACTTACAGTTCGCATCCGACCTATTACCACTTTGATAGCAGCATAGATGAACCAACGCTCAATTTTTATGAATATGGTTTTCAAAACTCCCGCGGCTTCAGGGCACTGAAAGTGTGGATGGCATTGCAACAAGTCGGTAGAAACGGTTACACAAAAATGATTAGCGACGACATCAGGCTGTCAGTGTTTTTCTTTGAAGAAGCCGCTAAGCATGCCGAACTGGAAGCCATAACACAGCATCTTAGCATAGCCACTTTGCGATACCGTCCCCTCAACTATCAACAAGATGAAGCCGAAGAGAATGCCTACCTGGATAAACTGAATGAACATCTGCTAAATGAGCTGCAAAAGGGTGGTGAAGTGTTTTTATCCAATGCTGTCGTAGCGGGCAAATATTGTTTGCGGGCTTGTATCGTTAACTATCGAACCTCGCAAAAGGATATTCGCGAAACGATTAACATCATAGTGAGGGAAGGACGGAAAGCGCATGAAGAGCTGAGGGAGAAATAAAATTTCTGAAAAAAAATAATAGATGCGCTTTTTCTGAATTCATTCCTACCGTAATATCCAGCTCTCTTTTAAAATATTTACAAAAATCTATCGCGTGAGAAAAAAACACTGGCACAATATTCCGTGCATGTTTATTGCTAAACTCAATGAAATGAAAAAGATTGCCATCCTTTTTTCCATCTGTATATCGTTGCACGCGTTTTGCGAGGCACAGGTAAGGGACAGTGTGCGAACGAGGAATGATAAGCCAGGAACACCTCAATCACTTCGGAAAGCAAATACAGCTCCGCAGAATACGGTGCCAACTATTGACAACGATGCTCCTGCGCAACAAACCATCGATCACGGAGCGGTAGAGCATAATGACCCTACTAACCTTTCCGCTGGTGCAAAGGAAGTTCCCCAGGTGATCAACTCTTCAGGCGATGTCCCTGTGACTCCTGTAACAATTGATGGTGGCGTGACACCGATAGAGAGGCCTTCGAATGATAAGGGCGTTATGCAGAATGGGCAGGGTAATACATCCAATCCAATTCGTAAATAAGTTTCCCTTACACTTAATAAATATAACTCACTCTTTTTGGCGCCACAAGATAAAATGGCTTGGTGAAGCGAGGAGTGCAAGGATAATAATATTTCGTCAGCAGGGCACAGGGGCTGTCAGCTCCAAACTATTTCGGATGCCCACATTTACATTTTCCAGTCGGGACGTATGAAATGACAGGTATAACCATGCTTATGTTTCTGCAGGTAATTTTGATGTTCTTCTTCAGCATCCCAAAAATCGCCCGCCGGCACCACCTCAGTGACAATTGCCCCGGGCCACTTTTTTGAGGATGTCATAGCTGCGATAAGATCCGTCGCCACTTTTTTTTGCTCTTCATCCAAATAAAAAATTGCCGAGCGGTAAGATGCACCCATATCATTTCCCTGCCTGTTTCGCGTAGTTGGATCATGAATCTGGAAAAAGAATTCTAATAAAGTTTTATAAGAAATTTCCTCAGCATCAAAAGTAACCGCGATACCTTCTGCGTGATTACCGTGATTACGGTAGGTCGCGTTGGGTACTTCTCCGCCGGTGTAGCCGACGATAGTGTTTGTCACTCCCGGCAGGTCGCGGATCAGTTCTTCCACTCCCCAAAAACACCCCCCGGCCAGTATTGCTTTTTCAATCTTCATCAATTTTTTTTATAAAAGTAACTAAAATCAAAATGAAGAAATGATGGTTTTCAAAGAACTCCCTCCTGCGGTTATTCATTCACCCATATTGCAGCTAATCAGACCTAAACTGAGCAATAGCGATGGTTTCAGGTTTTTTCGGTGGCGGTTTGTGTACTACAAATTTAATTTGTTTAAAAGGTTTGGACTTTTGATTTTTCAGGGCACTATGTATTTTTCTGAGGTCTTCTGATGGCTCGGTACATCTTTTTATTTGTATGATGGTATT
>JBBQSI010000423.1:0-3451 GCA_038213975.1 Chitinophagales bacterium | reverse complement strand
TAGAATCGTGCAGGTATTTACCAACCACATTGCTCGAGTTGGCGAGACCGTTAGGATGCCTTGCGGATTTGGAATTAAGCAACAACCGGGCACTCTCACAGGCACTTGCCGCAAGGATGACCACTTTCCCTTTCACTTGGTATTCCTGCATATCATCTTTAAACACATATGACACCCCTTCTGCCTGGCCGTTGGCGTTTGTCATTATTTCACGGGCCATAGCATTTGTAATCAGGTCTACGTTTTTGGAAGTAAGGGCAGGCTTTACCAAAACAGATGATGAAGAAAAATCCGCATAGGCCTTACAACTCCTGCCGCACTGGGCACAATAGAAACACGCGCCACGTTCTTTATTGATTTGCTTGGTTAAAATAGACAGCCGGGACGGAATAACGGGAACGCCTACACTGGTTGCTCCTTTTTTAATAAAGAGCTCATGCAATCTTGGCCTTGGCGGTGGGAGAAATATACCGTCCGGATCATTCGGCAAATTTTCATTGCTGCCAAATACACCCAGCAGTTTATCGATCTTATCATAATAAGGTTTTACGTCCTCATAGGTGATCGGCCAGTCCGCTCCAAGGCCGTCGATACTTTTCCGCCTGAAATCATCCGGGCCGAATCGGAGTGAAATTCTGCCCCAGTGGTTTGTGCGTCCGCCCAACATGCGGGCACGCCACCATTCCCATTTATCACCTGCCGCATGGGTGTAAGGTTCGCCATCGATTTCCCAACCCCAGTAGCAGCCATCAAAATCACCAAAAGGCCGAAACTTGGTGCTGGCGCCGCGCCGGGGAGAATCCCATGGATTTTTAAACTGGGCAGAGTTTACCGCCGGGTCAAAATTTGGACCCGCTTCTAACAAGCAAACTTTAAGGCCGGCATTGGCAAGGATGTACGTAGCCATACCGCCACCGGCACCGGAGCCGATTACAATGGCATCATACACGGTAGGATTTTTCTTGATCTGAAGCGTGTCACCCATAAAAGCTAAGTGTTATAATTATTTCAACTAAAAAGTTATCGGTAAGTACCCAGGCAATGTAGTTACTTTTTTGGATTGATGGCAATATACAAATCTTTGAATATGCCCGGACCAAAATGTACTGTTTAATAGTTCATAAATTACAGTTAATCAAATATTTCCTGTGATGATTTTCAATGAAGTTGTGCTCGAAGCCGCGGATCCGGAAACACTCGGCTCATTTTATAAAAGCATTTTGCAACTGCCCGTAACTAAAAATCCGGCTGGTGATTTGGAAATTGTATGCGGTAAGTCTTTGTTGATTTTTAAGAAGAGTGAATCTCAACCGTTTTATCATATCGCATTCAATATTCCCGCAAACAAATTGCAAGACGCGAAAAACATCGTTAGCAAAAGAACGCCATTGACGTGGCTGGAAGAGTATAACAGTTACATTGCAGATTTCAAAAACTGGAATGCACGCTCAATTTATTTTAACGATCCCGCAGGAAATATTCTTGAACTTATCTGTCGTTTAGATCTGTGCGATGAAGAAAAATCTAAGAAAAAAGATGACTTGCACATAAGATGTATCAGTGAGGTCGGACTCGTGTTACCGGCAGCTCAATTTGATGATAAGGTGAAAACGATTAAGACTGATTTCGGCCTCCAAGACTTTCCTAAACAGCCGCCCATGGAGCATTTTAGAGCACTTGGGGACGATCATGGGCTTTTTATTGTTGTTCCGGATAGCCGGGTATGGTTTGCTTCACTTAAACCTGCAGGGCAATTCCCTATCCATATAAAGTTTGAAAACGCCGGCGGGTCTTATGTATTGAATTCTGAACTCGTCCGGCAGAGTCGTAAAAGTTCCCGGTAAAATTCTTGATTAAATTCGCAGAAAAAAAATCCGCTATGAAGAAATTACTTTTTGTTTCCCTGGCAGTTTCTTCTCTTTTTGTTTTTAGTTGCCACAAAAAAAATTATCCTGCCGGAACCGAAAGCTCCTCCTCATCCTCCACCGTAAATACGAGCACAGCAGGCAGGGCCGACACCCAGGCAGTGGCTAAAGTAGTTGTAACACGCAAGCCCAGGGTAGGCGTTGCAAAAATGATTTCAGTGAATGATAATGCTGCTAAAAAAAGTGTGGATGGCCGGCTGTATTATGATGTTGGTGGTAATCGTTATTGGAAAAATTACAAAGACGGCAAATACTATTTATTTGATAAGTCTATGTACAACGATCCTGCTTTCATACCTCCGAAGTAAGGCTGAATTATTTTTTCCTCAGCAATATCGCAAAATTGTCATGTATTTTTTTCCCGATTTGTTCCGGTAATTTCTGTGTAAGTCTTTCTATTCCGAAAACCGCTTTTTTTGGAAGAATTTTTAGCAGACTATTCAGTTTTATATGACCATGGGTGAGCGGATTGGTATAATATTTTAATTTCAACACATCTAATCCAGCCTTCTCCGCAAGGGGTTTTATTTCATCAAGGTGAAGCAGAAAAATATGTCCGTTTGAGTTTGGTTTGAATTGGCGTTCCTCGAAAATTTCTGGATTTGCAAATTCCGTAAAACGTGGTAAGGTGTTCTTAAAATAAGATCCGAGAGGTGTAGATAATACAACATATCCCCGCGTCTTTACCAGCGATGCGAGGTGCGCCAGGAACCGATCAGGATGGGCTACATGTTCGATAATTTCCGTGGCAATTACCATATCAAACTCATCTTCGAATTTTAGCTCCACAATATTTCCGGACCTGTAGTGCACAATACCTTTTTCTCGCTTCATCTCTACATATTCGGCGAGATCAGGATACATATCGTTCCAGGTAACTTCAAAGCCCTCTTCTGCCAGGGGTAGGGTAAAGTTGCCGGCAGCACCGGCAACATCCAGGATTTTATCACCTGCCTTGGCTACAGATCGCACCAAGTCTAAAACATGATTGCGCCGGTTATGATAGGAATACACATATCCCCTATCCTTTCCCACAACTCCATAAATCTCCCTAAGATCATTCCGATAAAAATCTTTCCAGGATTTTTTCCAGTTATCTTGAAGATATACCCGTTTCATTCGCCTTGCCAGGTTTTAGATTGTAGGCCTAAAGATGTTTATGCGAAGAGCAAGCATCGCGTTTTGCACTTTGCAAAGTGAAGATAGAATACTGTAAAAGAAAATTTAATTAATACCCGACACGATAACGTTTTCCAAAAAGCAGCAAACCAGCCGTACCTTTTAATATGTTGCCTGTTGTGCGGTATTTGAATTCTACTTTTGTAATCGTCCTGCCATCTGCAGCCAATTCAATTTCGCGGCTTTCGTGACCGGCTGTTATCATTTCGTCGACGGCCGGACTGAGTTTATCGCCACTGGAAAAATAAACTGAAAGATCGCTGAGTTTGATATCTCTTCCCTCTACTTTGAACCTGATTGCAGTGAACTGATTGCGGCTGTTTACATTGATCACGTCCGTTTCCCTG
>JBBQSI010000422.1:0-3475 GCA_038213975.1 Chitinophagales bacterium | reverse complement strand
AATTCGTTCTCCTTCGTTGTTGATCATTTTTGTATCAGCAGTGAGAGAAATTTCATCATAGCCATCCAGGCTATACAAAATCGCAAAGCGGTTGCCGGAATTTTGTAACAGGTAGGTGTATATCCTGGCCATTTCCAGGTTGTAAACACCGATGACATTCACTGACGGTCTTGCAGGGTTCACAAGTGGTCCGAGCATGTTAAAGAAGGTGCGAATGCCAAGGCTTTTGCGGATCGGTCCTACAACTTTCAATGCCGGGTGGAAGGCAGGCGCGTGCATAAAACAGAAGTTTGTTTCGTCGAGTTCGCGGTTCAATTTTTTGGTGTCCGAAGAGAATTTATACCCGTGAGATTCCATGACATTGCTTGCGCCGCTGATAGATGTAGCGCCATAGTTGCCGTGTTTAGCAACTTTACCGCCCGCGCCTGCAACCACGAAGCAGCTAAGCGTTGAAATGTTGAAAGTATTTTTTCCATCGCCCCCGGTACCCACAATATCTGTCACTTCCTTTCCACCAAGATCAACGGGAACACATAATTCCACGAGAGCGTCCCGAAAACCCAGCAGTTCCGGGATGGTGATACTTCGCATAAGGTAAACCGTTATGAAAGCCGAAATCTCTGCTTCGGAATACATGGACTTTGAGATATTCACCAAAATTTCTTTCGCCATTTCACGATCCAGCGACTTGTGCTCAAATAAATATTTTAAGATCTGCTTCATTGATTTTTTACTGAATGATTTCTTTTTTTAATTTCCGAGCCAGTTGCGCAACATTTGCTCACCGAGCGGCGTCAATACACTTTCCGGATGAAACTGTACGCCCTGCAAATCAAATTCCTTGTGGCGCATCGCCATCACAAATCCGTTATCGTCTTCTGCTGTAATCTCCAGGCTTTCGGGAAAATTTTGCCTGTCAACAATCCAGGAATGATATCTTCCCACTTCACTACCATCGGGTATATTTTTCAAAATGTCATTTTTTGCAAATGCCCTGTCATTTTTTAATAACAATCGCGTAGCAACACCGTGATATACTTTAGACAAGTTTGTAAGTGAGCCACCAAATGATTCTCCGATCGCCTGGTGACCCAGGCAAACTCCCAAAATACTTTTTTGCCCCGCGTACCTTCGTATTAGCTCAGGTAATATCCCTGATTCTTTAGGTAACCCCGGTCCCGGCGAAATGATAATCTTATCATAACTATCCACTTGCTCAATGCCGATCTTGTCATTTCTATGCACGTCCACTTTGTCATGTATAATCTTCTCCACCAGGTGAACAAGGTTGTAGGTAAAAGAATCATAGTTATCAAAAATCAGGATCTTCATTGGTAAAGTTTTTCAGCTGAATCCATTGCTGCTGTAAGGGCATTGAGTTTATTTTTCACTTCCTGCAATTCGCTTTCAGGAAGCGAGGCTGCCACAATTCCAGCGCCCGCCCGGTAAGTGAGTGTATTATTTTTACTTAAAAATGTCCGGATGATAATGGCATGGTTCACATCGCCGTTGAAGCCGACAAAGCCAATAGCACCACCATAAAAAGAACGGGCTTCCTTTTCCAGGCTATCAATAATTTCCATTGCTTTGAACTTAGGTGCACCACTGAGTGTTCCCGCAGGGAAGGTGCTCCCCAGTAATTCGAAAGGATTCGTGCCTTTATTTACTTTTCCGTTCACTTCACTCACCAGGTGGATCACGTGAGAAAAATACTGTATCTCACTATAACGGCTAACCGAAACATCAGTGCAGAGCCTGCTCAGGTCGTTTCGGGCGAGGTCAACAAGCATTACATGTTCAGCGGTCTCTTTGGCATCCACCTGTAAGGCAGCTGCAAGCGCCTGGTCTTTCTCGTCGTTGCCGGTGCGGCGGAAGGTACCTGCAATTGGATGCATAATTGCCTTCCCGTCGGTCACAATCAGTTGAGCTTCCGGGCTACTCCCAAACAAGCGATAATCCCCATAATCAAAGTAGAATAAGTATGGGCTGGGGTTAACATTGCGCAGAGCACGGTATACATTGAACTCATCGCCGGTAAATCGCTGGCGAAATACCCTGCTAAGCACTACCTGGAAAACGTCTCCCCGTTCACATGCTTTTATCCCTTTTCTTACCATTTCCATATAGGTATTATCATCGATGGAAGAGGTCTCCCCGCCTACCGTTCCAAAAGGATAAGCAGGCACATCTTTACTCATTATAAGCCCCTCAACAATTGCTGCTTCGCTATCCAGACCAGGGATTTGATTTTCACAAATCACCAGTTCATCTTTGTAATGATTGATCGCTATCACATACTGGTAAAGCCTGTAGCGCATGAGGGGAATGTCAGTTGACGGGGTATGCTGAGGTTGGTGACGCTGCCCAAATTTTATGGATTCAAAAAATTGCACCGCATCATACGTGAGATAACCAAAGAGGCCTTGCGCCATTTTTCCGGATGGATTTTCTGCTGGCGTAACCTCAAAACGCTCCATGTAATCCAGCAACTGCCCGGCAACCGAATTGAGCTTTTTTACCTTCCCGGCTACCTGTTTTTGATTGGGAAATTTGTATTCGATATCATCAAGGGAAGTAATTTCCATCCCGCCGATTGCATTGATACCGATAAACGAATAGCTGTTTTGGCCGGCGTGAAAATCAGAGCTTTCCAGTAGGATGGTATCACGAAAACGATCCCTCAAGCGCAGGTAAATTCCCACGGGTGTGTACACATCTGCAAGCATTCTGCGGGTGGTCGTTGATAATGGTATCTTCTTCATTTAGTAAAAAATTCAGGCCTCAGTTGCGGACATTAAAAAACCCCGACTTGGCCGGGGCGATATATTATAAAAGATACAAAGCTTTACGGCACAATCAAAAGATTGAATGCCACCAGCTTGTATTTATTTGATTGATCATTGAGATGCAAATATGTAATTTTTTCTTTTGTGAAAAAATTTTTTTTCCGTCACAGATATTTGTTGCTGTTATGTTAAGTCTATCATGGCTGAATTTAAAAGAGTATTATACTCCGTCTTATTAATGTTTTTGGCATAAATTTTTCCATTAGTCATACAAATTTCCCCTCGTTGAAAATCTTTATTTCGTTGTTATTTTTTCCAATCTGTTTTCCCGCTCAAGCACAAAAGATCGAAAGCATTTACGCGAACCTTTACACAGATAGCCTGAAAAGAGGAACCTACAATTACATAAACATAGATGGCAAACTTGCTAACGGAAGTTATCTCCCGCTCGACTCTACCGATATAAAATTCCAGGCTAGTGACGGCACGTTTCATGGAAATGAATTATTTATCCCTGCGAATTTCAAAAAAGAGTGCGTACACATAAAAGCCACGCTTAAAACAAATCCTGCGCTTTGTAAAGAGTTCACAATTTTTATAAAAAAATCCGAGGATTCTGACAACCTCAAATCAGAAGATGAACTCATGGATGAAATGAGAAGAAATTCCAAATCATCTCCAAAGAAAAA
>JBBQSI010000421.1:0-3511 GCA_038213975.1 Chitinophagales bacterium | reverse complement strand
GCACTTCCCGTACCCTTTAAATTATTAATGTACGATGCTGTATTAGTTACTGGTGCTGAAGAATCTCCGGCTTTCTTCTGAAGTTTTTTTTCTTCATCTTTTTTATCCTCTTTCTTCATCAGCTTTTTTTCATCTTCTTTTTTATCTTCTTTTTTCATTACTTTCTTTTCTTCCTCCTTCTTATCGGGAGCCAGGTCCACTTTTTTATCTTCCTTTTCGCAGCCATCGCATTTGCGTTGTATGGCTGCAGGCTGCGGCAGGGCAGCAACCGGCTTAAAAAAGGGTTCATGCATTGTTTCGCCAAAGAACTGTTGTTCCTGTTTGCTTTCTTTATTGGCAGTTGTTGCCTCATGAGAAGCATTAAGGCGGCGAATGCGCCGGTTGATGGAAGGTTTCATAATTATCAACTTAATAAATTCCTTTATCCAATATCTATTTTTTGAAAGTATTTTAACTGTCGCTGGTAAAGACCAATACTTTTTACAACGTACCTGGTGTTTTTATGCAGCGTGCAAAGCATAGCTAAATTTATTTTTTTTATCCGGTACCTGCGTCGGGTGCCGGGTCTGGACATGCACAGGTAACATTAAAAACATTGGCACCATTTGCATCCAGCGCAGCACTCAAAGCATCGGAAGCGTCTCTCCGGGGTCCTTCGATATTATCATGCACAGCCTGAACTTCTGCTGCCAGGTCAGATTCGCACCCGGTGAATGAGAATGGCGTGCTAAGCCTTCCCCGGTATGTATTGAATGCCGCCACATGCTGTTGCTCATGTTGGTTTAGTGTGCCATTGATAAAAGCCCTTACGGCCCGTTGCTCACAGGCATTGAGATTACCGGGAACCGGGGGCAGCGTAACAACGGGATTTGTGCGGAAAGTGGATACGACCGTACTGTTGATGGTAATGCAATTATCGCAAACCGTGCAGTCGGTTGATCGTGTAGGCCTCCCGGATAACGCACCCGTGCTGGTGTAATTTGCCTGGGTATCGCCACTTACACTTACGCCGGCACAATCACCAAAATGCCTTGTATTCTGTATTTTAGAACCTTCCACTTCTATGCGAACCGGAGGCAGCAGTTCCTGCATCAGGGGCTCTGCAACTTCTGGTTGGGCATGCAGTTCAGGGTCATCAGCCTGCCGCTGAATGGCTTGGTTATCCTGTTGCATCACATGTACCAACTCATGTGCTAATAACATTTTTCCTGAAGGTGTTTCGGGCTGGTAGGCTCCTTCGGCAAAAACAATATCGTTGCCGACGGCATAAGCTTTTGCATGAATGGCTTTGGCCGAATCTGCGGCTTCCTTACCGGTATGAATTTTTACCTTACTGAAATCGTAGCCTATCCGGGAAGAAAAGAAATTATTTGCCTGGGCAGGCATGGGCTGGCCCTTACTACTTAAGCTACCTACATAGCTACTGATGCCGCTACCCGCTGCACTAGCCCCGTCTGCTTCCTTTTTCTGCAGTTTCTTTTCCTCTTCCTTTTTTTCCTTGCCGTCTGATTTTTTTTGCAACTTTTTATCTTCTTCCTTCTTCTCCATTCCATCCAGTTTTTTTTGCAGTTTCTTTTATTCTTCCTTTTTCTCAGGCATAACCTGCTGTTTTTTTTCTTCGTTTTCGCAGCTATCGCATTTGCGTTGTATGGCTTTAGGCTGCGGCAGGGCTGTTACGGGTTTAAAAAATGGTTCATGCGTTGAGTCGCCAAAGAACTGCTGGTCCTGTTTGCTTTCTTTATTGGTGTTGATAGCTTCATGTGAAGCAGAGCGGCGGCTTAGCCGGCGGTAGGTAGAAGGTTTCATAAATTTTATTTTACTCTTATTTCATCAATATTTTTTGAAGTATATTTCTTAATTCCACAGTCTATTGAATCAAATTTTTCTATTGTAATCTGATGTTGGAATTTTGCAAGCAAATCATCTTGTTTTAATCCTGCTTTCATATTTTTAATAATTAATTCGTACAGATAAACTACATCAGAATCTGAAAATAATTTCAGGCCAATCAAGGTTTCTTTCCATAAATAACTGTATTCGCCTGTAAAGAAAATTTCTACTCCACTCCGTGTCGCTGTACTAACCAATAGCTTCATAGCACCAACTATTTTCTGTTTTCTTTTAAGCCCTTTAAATTCGGCAGGTGTAGCAGCTTTAAGAATAACGTGGTCAAGAATTATATTTATTTGATCGTAATCCATATTTAAAAAATTAGGTGTTATCAATATTTTTATTTGCGGCTGCAACATTTGACGGAAGTGTATTGTTTGGATATAATCTGCTTGCCGAAACATTGACTGCCACAGGAGGAATTTGGGTTGCTCCATATACAGGACTTACCGAATAATCATATACAGCATCATTTGTTCTTATATCCCTAAGCACCGCATCTTCAATACCCCGCATACCCGAAGACGTATGATTAGCTGCCACTGTCATAGCTACTATGTTTCCGTCGGTATAACCACCTGGACCACCCAAGGAGTTTGCAACTAAATGGCCAGCTCGTGCCCACTTGCCTGCAGTATCATAGCCCGATTCTACGCGTTTTGAAGCCGGTATATTTGCTCCTGTACCTGAATTCAAATTATCAAAACCAATTCTGACCTGCGCTGTTCTTCCCACGGTAGGCGTGGACGGGCTGACAGTGCAAGCTACAAAAGCTGGTTTTAAAGGTTTATCCCATCCAACACCAAACTGTGCGTATGGATAAAATGTTGTTCCACCTTGGTTATTTCTCACTCTTATTCCCGTTATAGGACCGGTAGAAAGATTAACGGTAACGTCTATTTCCGAAATCCTGTAACCAATATTAGTATTTTTATCGACTATTGAATCTCCAACAGCCACTGCAACTGGAGGCGGCGTTCCAGTATCTTTTTCCTTGCCATCCACATCAGTAGCTTCACTCGCTGTATATCTGAAATTCCATTTAGTTCCGCCATCAATTACAATTAATGAAGTGAATACTGAATGATTTGCTCTTACAGTTTGAGCAACCTGCTCAGCCTCTTCTCTTGTTATTTTATTTGCACTTAACAATGGTTGTTCAGCAGTTTCCAAAGCTTGTAATCCTATTCTGATTCTTCCCGCTTTTTCCGGTCCATATCTTTCTTCAAGTGATTGACCTCCTGTTTGAGCTCGTTCATCAGGGCTAGTTCCTGGGCTACCACCTCTACCCATCAACCTATCTATCACGCTAAATGCAGTATCCACCGCCTTATTCACCAGCCATGTTAATGCCTGGTCTACCATTTCCCGTACACTTTCAATCATCTCTCCAATTCTTCTTCCTACGCCACCCAGGCCAACCTGGTTAGCCAGGAAGCCGATAACGATCGGCATTGCACGGCCCATGGTGTTTTCTAAATAATTGGCGGCAGTTGTTACATTGCCTTCGGCGATATCGGCAACACCATTTACAAATGAGTTGATGATCTCCAGCATTTCACGCAGGTACTTGATGAAACTTTGTACCGCACTGTAAATGGCAATGGCACTGTTGATTACC
>JBBQSI010000420.1:0-3520 GCA_038213975.1 Chitinophagales bacterium | reverse complement strand
AGCTAACGGTTATTACAGCCTAAGCGAAAACTATAAGTCCTTAAATCGTAAATCACTTTAAAGAAACCGCCGTACACGCAAGTACATACGGTGGTGTGAGAGGGCGGCAAAGAAGAATACCTTTGCCCCCTACTTTAATTTTTATTGGAAAATATCGGGACAAAATCTTCCTGACTCAGCCCTGCTAAAAATTTTCCGCTGATCATCAATTCTGCAGATAATTCTCCAAGTGCATCAGAACACATTGCAGAGTAACCATTACCACCCGTCGATACAAAAAGGTCTTTTTCTATTTCCCCGATGTACGGTTTCCCATGTGCTGTTTTTGTGACAATGCATTTTTTAGGAAACACCGTTTCTAGGTCAACATTGGGTAGTAGCTGATGCAAATGTATTTCCAGCTTTTTGAGACTTGATTCATCTGCAGGGCTTTGAAACCATTTTTGAATACCATTTAAGTCTGTGAAAAAAACATCTTCCGATAAATTGGCCCCCATTTTTATGTAGTGGCGGCCGTCAGGATATTCGACCGGTGGAACCAGGTAAATATTTTGGACTTCCGGAGTTTCTATTTCATAAAGGAGCGCGGGTAGTTGTTCCAGTCTTTTACTTTCTGCTTCACTTACTGCTGCCCAAATGGTGGCTTCACTTTTTAAGGTGAGATCCAGCTTTACCGGAAGCAGGTTAAAGCAGTTGGAAAATGCGCCGGCGGCTACCAACGCCTGGCGCGCCTTCACCACATTTCCGCCCTGGGTCATTATCAACCATTCTTCATTACTCCTGATTATTTTTTCCGCGACGGACCTGAGTACTTTACCGTTCCTTGCTGTGAGAGCCTGGAGTTGTGCCTCTATCAATAACCTGGGATTTATAGTGCCTGCTAATTCTTTTTCCAGGAATCCAACCGAGCCTTTTGGAAATTGGTATGCGTCAAACTGGTTATCCCACCCTTGTTCGCGGTTATACAACAGGTGTTGTTTATCGCCCGGTGGAGATAAAAATTTTATTCTTTCAAGGTAAAGATCCCAACCATGTGGGTTTACATACAGGCAGCCGATTTCCCGGTGAAAATAAATGCCGGTCGCTTCTTGTAAGGCCCGGTATTTTTTTGCAGATCGCCGGTTCAGTGTCGTCCAGCAGTCATCAGTGCCGGTGATTCTCTGGATGCGGGCCTGGTCATAGTGACTGGCATACACTACGCCGTGCCCGGAATTTTTAGGTTCATCGGGCCCAACAATTATTACGGATCCTTGAGCTGCAAGATATTTTGCAGCGGCTGATCCAATCAATCCTTTGCCAATAACAGCGAAATCGTAAATCATGATGGTCATTCACTATTTTCTACTTGCCTGCCATGCCTGCATTTCTGGTTGCACCTGTTTTCGTGCCTGCCTTCTGAGCATGTTGAAAAATCTTCGGTTTAAAAATATAGACGAAAAAGTAAGCCCACCGACAAAGCCTATCCACATTCCTGCCGCGCCCATTTTGAAATGGAAAGCCATGATACAGCCAAGCGGAATGCCGACGACCCAATAAGCTGCCGCAATATAGGCTGTCGGAATTTTTACGTCTTTGATTCCACGCAGCAAGCCGGCGCCAATTGCCTGCGTGGCATCGGAAATTTGGAATACTGCTGCGTAGATCATTAACACTGAGGCTAATCCCAATACAGCCGGGTTCCCATTGAATGCCCGGGGCAATACACGATTTAGCGTCGTGAAGAAGATAGCGGCGAACACACCATAAAAAATACCAGTCAATAATGTGCTCTTACCAATCGTCTCAATTGCTTTCCAGTTTTTTCTTCCCCAGGCATTACTCACTCTTATAGAACCACCCTGAGCCAATCCCCACGAGATCATAAAAGCGACGGCGGCACAAGCCAGTGAAATTTGATGTGCCGCTAATTGAACAGCGCCGAGTGTGCCAATGATAATTCCTGATACCGCAAAGGCGCTTCCTTCTAAAGCAACCTGCAAGCCGCTTGGTATGCCAATGCGCAAAAGTTCTTTCAAAGTTTGCCAGTTAAGGTGCCATTGCTTCTTCCTGATCGCGATGTATTTCCTGTAAAACGAGTGACGGGCGATGACGATAATAAAGACAACCAGTAGAAGTATTCTCGTAATTAAAGTGCCGTACCCTGCACCTGTTAATTCAAGTCGCGGAAATCCACCGTTGCCATATATCAAAAGCCAGTTTAGGAACACGTTTACAGGCAGCGCACACAGTGACAGTATCATGGCCGTTCTTGTCCGTTCCAGCCCGTCGGTAAATTGCTTCAGGGCAATAAACATCAGCATTGGGATAATAGACCAACCCATTAGTTTTAGAAAAGGTGCCGCTAGGACCGCGACATCATGGTCCTGGTCAAGGTGAAAAAGTATCCCGGTGCCAAGGTGAAGTCCAAGCGCTATTATGACGGATAAGAAAGTGCAAAGCCAAAATCCATTATACAGGAAGTGGGAAACTTTCATGCCGTCGTTTCTTCCATGCGACATGGAAACTGTTTGGGAGATTGACATAGTCATACCAATTCCTAAGACAAAAGGAATGTTCATGACACTGATAACGAGTGCGGAAGCTGCGAGATGTTTATAACTGATGGCGCCCACCATTACATTGTCGATGATGCCAAGCGCCATTTGCGTGAGTTCGCCCATTATGATGGGCGCTGAGAGCCGCCAGGTTTTATATGCTTCCTGTTTTAAAGACATGCGGCGGCAAAGCTAAAGAAACGGATCAAGGGGAGTGACCAATGAATTCAGATTTCTTCAACAGGTTCTTTATAATATCTCGCAGTTCAGAACCTGTAGTCCATTGCTTGCGAATAGAACAAAAGCAGGAAATGATGTACTGTTTTATGACACCGGGCTCAACTAATCTCTTTGGATTTTTAACGATCAGTGCTTTCAATGGGTTAATTTTGAAAAACATTTACTTGATATGAGTTACAGAAATTGGATTACCATTTTGTTTTTTGCTATTAGTTTTTCCGCTAATGCGCAGGAGCAGGAGCGCCCCCGCATCAATCACCTGGCTGTGTATGTTAACAATCTTGATACCTGTACCCGTTTCTACCGGGACATCATAGGACTGGAAGTAATTCCCGAGCCTTTTCATGACGGGCGCCACACCTGGTTCGCCATGGGAGATCATGCTGCCTTACACCTTATCAGTGGTGCTGAGAAGGTAGAAGCTCATGATAAAAATTCCCACCTTTGCTTCAGTGTCCCTTCCATAGAAAAATTTATCGAAGCGCTAAACACCAACAAAGTGAAGTTTGAAAGCTGGGCCGGGGAAGCAAATACTTTTACAAATCGTGCCGACGGCGTGAAGCAGATTTACTTCACTGACCCTGAAGGCTATTGGGTGGAAGTGAACAACGACTGGAAATAAAAAGCCGACCGGCTTCCTTGTGTTTATTGTGCTTGCCGAAAATGTTGTGCACTTTCTGAGGCCCGATTCCGTAGATTTCGTTTGATCTTGTATCCTGCGCTTGCGAGGAAGTCCTACGCGGAAC
>JBBQSI010000419.1:0-3532 GCA_038213975.1 Chitinophagales bacterium | reverse complement strand
ATAAATTCACTGCCGGAGCTGGCTGGGCCTATGACTATGGAACCGCTGAATAAAGCAAAGAAATGTTTGAATACCTCTACGCCTACTCACCGCTGCATAATATAAAAAAAGCTGCCTATCCTGCAACAATGGTCACCACTGCAGATCATGATGACCGCGTGGTGCCGGCCCATTCCTTTAAGTTTGCTGCAACACTGCAACAGGCACAAACCAGCGACAATCCTGTCCTAATCAGGATCGAGACAAAAGCAGGACATGGCGCAGGCACCAGCACACGCCAGGTAATTCAACAGCAAGCCGATAAGTGGAGCTTTATGTTTTTTAATATGGGGCTGGTACCGAAATATTAGTTTGGTATTAGTAAGCTATACACGCCTTGCATCTTATTGGATAGGGAACTTCACGGTTGCCTGGACGGTCGTGGAAATGGGCTAAAAACCATTTTGCAAAGAGTACGCGGTGATAGGTACGTTTCAGTGCAAAATTTAAACTGTTAAGTGTTTAAAAGTTGCGCTAGATGTTGGTACCGGCTTTTTGCTTGCACCTCACGTAAAAAGCATTTGTAAAGGAGTGGGATTCGTAAAGCTACAGCCTCACTATTGCTATTCTGTTGATTTATATTTTACAGCTCAATATATCACTAAAGCCACTATTTTACAATGCAGTATTAGCGGTAGCTAATTCTATTGCTTTCTTTTTTACATCAATTACCCTTTGATTATCTCTTTTAAAAACTGTTGTACTTTTTCTGATTTTCCTAAAGGTTCTAATAAGAATATAAAGAGGTTAACGCCGATGGCTAGGTAGGTAGCAGGATGTTTTAGTTTGTTGTATTTCCATGCTCCCAAGAGTATCATACCAATAATCAATACCTGCGTAAAATATATTGGAAACATGATATTAACATTCGGCCAATTCTGAATATTCATGCCCACATATACGTTTTGTATTCCACGACCAAGTGCAGGCATCATAATAATGAACACCGTTGAAATCAACCACCAGGCATGATTTTCAATTTCCTTTCTGTGTAGGATGCTTTTTATTACTGCATATCCGAAGGCTGTCATCATTACAATTTCAACTGCAGCCACACCGAAAAAGAACCATGCCTGAAATGGTCCAAACTGTTCGGGTGTAGCCATAGTTTTTTCAGTCGTTGCAATGTCTCTGTGCATCATACTCAGCGCAGTCAGACTAACACCTCCTGCCAAGAACATACCGACAATACCATTGGTTCTATGCCGGACAATCTGGCCATGGGTAGCATAATAGGGTTGAATGATTAAGTAGAGATACCAAACCGTTCCTGTCAAATAATGAATATGAACAGACCAGGCATTATCAGAGAAATCGCCCCAATAATCCCTGAAGATGCCAAATTGCATGAAAAGCATTGGGATAATCATCCACAGATGCAGAGTCTTGTATTTATTCATTTTTACAGTTATAATACATTTCTTATCGTCTGTATTTCCGAAAAGGTGCAACTCTCGATTTTTTTAATGCCTTGATTATGACTACCCGTTTCCTTCGCTTTTTTAATTGCCGGTTGCGTCAATGACATTACTACTGTAAAGTAATTAATTCACTTGGGATGATCCAAAACGTGCGGACGTCTTCTCCAATTATGCCAGGTAATCGGGTATCAACGGCGCGGCATTGAAATTTGGCGAAGATTATTCCCCAGTGACTCCACTGAACCGAGGTAGTCTCCGTGCCCGCCCGGTAAGATTGCCAGTTCAGCATCTGATATCAGCCCATACATCTCAACAGCATGTTCTACGGTGGCAACTTTTTGTACCATTGAGATCAGATCCTTCTGCGGAATAACCTACTATGCACGCGGTATAAGTGAAAGAGACTTTTTTTATTAACACTATCTTCATGAAAATTTGCTGATATGAAGCCAGGAATCCACTTTCTTTTATGTTTCATTTTCCTTTTCAGTTTCACCCCGGCTATTGCCCAGGAACCAGGCGAAAAAGTACGCATCATCTTCATCGGTGCACATCCTGATGACTGCGATAACGATGGCGGAGGTACTGCGGCACTATTCGCACAGATGGGACATGCCGTAAAGTTTTTATCAGTTACCAACGGTGATGCCGGACATCAGACAATGAAAGGCAAGCCTCTGGCAAAGCGGAGATATGAGGAAACCCGGGAAGTGGCAAAGCGTATCGGCATTCAATACGATGTGCTCGATAATCATGACGGACTGCTAATGCCAACGCTGGATGTTCGACTGCAGATCATAAAAAAAATTCGTGAATGGAATGCTGATGTCGTTATTGCGCCGCGTCCGAATGATTATCATCCTGATCATCGCTATACGGGTGTCTTGGTACAGGATGCTGCCTATATGGTATCAGTACCCAACATTGCACCGGAGGTACCGGCGCTGAAAAAAAATCCGGTGTTCTTATATTCCGAGGACCATTTTCAAAGGCCCAATCCTTTTCGTCCGGATATAGTTGTAGATATAACAGGGGTTTATGATAAGAAAATATCGGCGCTGGATGCGCATGTTTCACAAATGTATGAGTGGCTCCCCTGGATAGGCCATTATCTTGAAGAAGTACCGGAAAATAAAACCGACCGCCTCGCATGGCTGGCAAAAAAAAGAGCAGGAGAGATCAGCCCTGACGTACGGGCCTCTTTAGTCAAATGGTATGGGGCTGACAAGGCAGGAGAGATAAAACATACGGAAGCCTTTGAAATTTGTGAATATGGAGCGCAGCCGGATGATGAAGAAATCAGGAGATTGTTTCCCATGCTGGGAAAATAGATGAAGGAAAAATAAAGACTCAGGGTTGCCAGTCCCCGCCATGCTAATTATTGTATGCCACTCATTAATTGTTATGCAATTCTCCGTTCTTTAACCTTTAGGCTTCAGTAGAAGCAAGGGCCAATGAAGGTAGAAATAGATTGGCTTCTCTTTAATTTCAAACTCTGCTGGTTGTTGGTGATTGCTGTGCTGCAAATCCTTCCTCACGCCTGCCCCGTTCATTCGGGGAACACCGAACAACGGCCGTGTGTGGGCTTCGGTCTGTTGGCTGAACACAAACAAGGGCAAAAATTCATTGATTTCTTTGCAAGGCACAAGAAAGCCGACTCACTCCGTTACGCCTCATTCTCGCCATAAACTTCTGTTATTTGCCTGAACTAACATGGTGAACTACACCTGATAACATTACTGATGCCGATGATTATTCCGTCACCCGGCGGCATAGCAGCAAATCCGATATAGGCGGTTCACGCTTTTATTTTTAAGTGCTGGTAATTTTCCTTTTTGAAGTTCCTTTGCGAGCTTTTCGTTTATCCATTTTCGCTTTGTATTCACGAATGTGCTGACTTATTTTTTCCCTTTCTTCTTTTGTGAGCGGTCTTGGGTCAACATAGAAATCAACATCTAAAGGTTCCCTGATAAGTCCCATAATCTACGATTTAAAATATTTTTCAATTAATGCTTTTGCAGGCACTGTATCAATTATCATAAGGTGTCCGCCAAAATGATACGCGCCTAATG
>JBBQSI010000418.1:0-3542 GCA_038213975.1 Chitinophagales bacterium | reverse complement strand
AACACCCATCACCCCGCGAAGTCCGCCTGTGCCAAATTCCAGGTTACGGTAAAAGGCGTCTTCCAGTTGCTGAGGATCTTCCGACTGCAGCTTCTTAATTTGCTCCTTTACCTGCAGATCAAAATCACCACTGAGCCATTCTTCTACTTTCTGTTGCGTTGCTGTTTCCATAAAAACTACATTATTGTTTTAAGATTTTTCGTTTATACCAGCAGATGTTAAGCCGTAATTTCGCCAATCATTATTTTCCGGCTATGAAAATTTTCCGTTCGCTGATTGTTATTCAACTTTCTTTCTTTTCGCTTTTTGCAAGCGGCCAGCAAAGTAGTGCAATCGATTCGGGCATAAATCATCGCCAGGATTTTAAAGATAGGCCAGTTGAAGAAATTTCATATCCCTTCAACAAAAAAAGACTACGACTGGTGACTGCGGCTAATATAGCCGGGTACGGCGGAGCACTAATAGTCCTCAATGAATCATGGTATAAGCAGCAACCCCGAAGTGCATTTCATTTCTTTAATGATAATGCTGAATGGTTGCAGGTAGATAAAGTAGGACACTTGTACAGTGCATACAGCGAGAGCAGGGCCAGCATGGAACTTTGGCGATGGGCCGGCGTTTCCAGAAACAAGCGAATTTGGCTTGGTGGGTTGAGTGGCGCAGCTTACCAATCAATTATTGAAATACTCGACGGTTTTTCATCCGAGTATGGGTTTAGCCCCGGAGATTTTGTTGCGAATATTGTTGGCTCAGGCATTTTCACCGCCCAGGAATTTGCCTGGGACCAGCAAAAAATAAAAATTAAAATTTCATTTCACACAAATAGTTATGGAGAGCCGGACCTCGACGAAAGAGCAGATGTGCTGTATGGAAAAGGCCTCGAAAGATTTTTGAAAGATTACAATGCACAGACCTATTGGGCAAGTGCAAACATCAGGTCAATCTTCACCTGCAGCAGCCTTCCGCGCTGGCTTTCGGTTGCGGCAGGCTACGGGGCAAATGGCCTCTTCGGTGCCCGCAGCAACATTGCTAAAAACGATGCGGGAGTCGTCAACTTCGACCGTTCGGATATTCAGCGCTACAGGCAATGGTATCTTTCGCCAGATATAGACTTTATGCAAATTCGCACAAACAAGAAGGGACTTAAATTCCTCTTTTTTGTTTTGAGCGCAGTAAAGTTTCCTGCACCGGCCCTAGAGTTTTCAAAGGGAAAATTCAAAGGACACTGGCTTATATTTTAGCCAGGTCTTCTGCGGTAGCTAACCACGCATGTGCAACCTCTCCGTCTTTTGTTTCCACAATTATTTTTTCATCTGAAGCCGTGGACACTGAAAGTCCCACATAGTCCGGGGCAACAGGAAATTCCTTGTAACTCCTTTCAACAAGGGCAAGTGTCTGAATTTTTTTTGGATAAAAATTTAAAAAAGGTTTCGTGGCATACAGCAGCGTACGCCCGGAATTGGCTACATCATCTGCGATGATCACCACTTTACCATTGAAGTCTGTTTCCGATGTAATACTGATTTTTTGAGGATTTTTTTTGTCGATCGCAATTTCAAATAAATGGATATCTCCATTAAAAATTTTCTCCAGAAACTCCCCAATTTTTTTTGCAATGATGACGCCATTATCGCGGATTCCCCCAATATAAAGTGCTGATACGCCCGGGTTATGTTCGATAATTTCATATGCCATGCGCTGCATTTTTTTTGCAGCAGTTTCTCCGGACAACATAATTTGCTCACTTGACATAGCTCGTTTTTGATGAAATTAAGGACTGTGCTTCATACGGACGAAATTTATCCAAAAGATTACCTTAGCGAATAACACTTGCATGAAAGTTTTAGAACAAATATTATTTTTCCTCTTATCCCTCGGTGCTATTTACTTCTTTGTAGTTAAGGCGAAGCAAATTGGTAAGAATATTAATCTCGGCCGCGACGAGGATCTTTCTGACAATGCTGCTGAAAGATGGAAAAATGTTTTGTTGCTTGCATTGGGTCAGAAGAAAATGTTCCGCTACCCGTTAGTCGGCGTTCTACACTTTTTGATTTACGCCGGCTTTATCATCATTAATATTGAAGTACTAGAGATTTTTCTTGATGGATTGTTCGGAACCCATCGTCTTTTTGCCGATTACTTTGGCGGCTTTTATGCCTTTCTAATCAATTTCTTTGAAATACTTGCCTTGAGTGTGGCGGCCAGTTGCGTGGTGTTTCTCATCAGGAGAAATTTGCTGAAACTCCGCAGGTTTATGACAAATGATCTTGACGGGTGGCCGCGGACCGATGCAAACCTGATTCTGATCATCGAGATCATTTTGATGACATTGTTCCTAACCATGAACTCGGCTGACAGAGCGCTGCAGTTACAGGGCAACGCACACTATCCTGATTACGGTGATTTCCTTGTATCGAAATGGCTAGCACCTTCCATGACTTCAATATCAGCAAACACCTTAATCACTATCGAAAGGGTTTGCTGGTGGCTGCATATCGCCGGAATATTCTTCTTCCTTAATTATCTCCCGTACAGCAAGCACTTCCATATTCTGCTGGCGTTTCCAAATACGTATTTCAAGCCCCTCATTCCTAAAGGGAAAATGAAAAACATGAAAAACGTGGAGCAGGAAGTGCAGTACATGTTCAAGCCGGAAACTGCACCTGCTAACGCTGAAGCAGAGACGCAGAAGTTTGGCGCCAAAGATATTTTTGACCTGAGTTGGAAAAGCCTGATGGATGCCTACACCTGCACTGAGTGTGGACGTTGCACCGCCGCCTGCCCTGCCAACCTTACCGGTAAGCTTCTTAACCCCAGGAAGATCATGATGGACACGCGGGACCGGATGGAAGTGGTAGGGAAAAATGTACGGGAGAATAAAGCTTTGGTTGACGATGGCAAATCTCTCCTTCACGATTACATCACTGCCGAAGAACTTCGCGCCTGCACATCTTGCAACGCCTGCGTGGAAGAGTGTCCCGTAAGCATCAATCCGCTGACGATCATCCTTAATCTCCGCCGTTCACTTGTGATGGAAGAAAGCAGTGCCCCTGCAGAATGGAATAGCATGTTCAGCAACATTGAAAATAATTTTGCTCCCTGGAAATTTAGTCCTGAAGATAGGGATGGGTGGATGAAATGATTTACGATTTACGATTTACGATTTACAATTTACGGTTTACGGTTTACGGTTTACGGTTTACGGTTTACGGGGGTTTTCGCATCGTAATAATAGATGACACGATAATTTTCAGCAAAACTTCTCCATCAGCAGTTAAATCAGAAATAAACTGCTTTTGATCAGGATTAAATTCTAATATCAGCTCAAGAAAATATAGTGATTCGTCCAGTTCTTCTTCAACAATTTTGAACTTGCCGATGAAATCGGCTTTTGACTTGGCTCTTAAGGCAGCTCTGTAGTTGGCACCCACTGAACTACTGCATCGAATTAATTGAGCACTGTAATTCTTGTTGATAAGATTATAGCTTAAAGATTCAATTAACTTGCCACATCTAATACCAAATTGTTTAGTCCTGGCCAG
>JBBQSI010000417.1:0-3552 GCA_038213975.1 Chitinophagales bacterium | reverse complement strand
AATGCAGGGTTTTCCAACACTTTTCGCGTTTCAAATAATGTATCCCCAGATTTTAGAAAAGCATTTCCCCATGCCTGAGGGATACTCTAATTATTTAAATGGTTTGGGGAAAGAAGGCTACACGGAATTGTTGAAGAAAATTATTCTCGGAGAGTACGCAAAAGAAAATGTGATCCTCCTTGAAATAAAACCGCACGAACAAAAAACCCGCATTGATTTTTATTGTACGCAGGACTACCTGGGCATTCCTTTGGTATGCCTAACTGAACTCCGGGAACAGGGCAATCAATTATTTTACGAAAAAGATGGAGAGTTGATCAAAGTAAAAAGAATTTACAACCGGATCATTTTTGACGAGCTCAACCAGGTGAGTGAAAAACTGGGGGATGTGGTGGACATCACGAAACCTTTCGATGTTGAATGGGTGCCTCATCCTAACTGGTTCTACCGCATTAGCAAATTCACACTGCCATTTATCCGTCACCCCTATGTGCCGGAAACGTTCTTTCTAAATGAATTAAAACAAATACCCGCGGACCTGGAAAATTATGTTCTGAAACCGCTTTTTTCCTACGCCGGCCAGGGAGTGATAATAGATGTGACTGCGAGTGACGTGGAAAATGTAAAAGACCCGGAAAATTGGATATTGCAGAGAAAGGTAGACTATGCAGAGGTCATTAAAACGCCGAATGACCCGGCTAAAGCAGAAATAAGGTTATTCTATTTTTGGGAACAGGGAGCAGCCCGCCCGGTTGCGGTGAATAATCTTGCCCGGCTTAGCAAAGGGAAAATGATTGGTGTGCGATATAATATGGACAAAGATTGGGTGGGCGGTTCGGTTTGCTATTTTGAGAAATGATCCTGAAAATCTTTGTGCAGCAATAAGATGTAAAAGTAAAATATCTATTATCTTAGCACATATAAGGGCGAACCCTACAGAATTTCAATTACAGATTGCAGTTTGGCGGAACAAAGGAAATATAGCGAAGAAGAACTTATTTATCACCTGCAAAAGCGTGACACTGCTGCTTTCTCTTACCTGTACGACAATTACTCATCAGCCTTATTTGGGATCATAAATAAAATGCTGACCGATCAGCAACTGGCTGAAGATGTGCTGCAGGAGGCCTTCCTGAAAATCTGGAACAATTTCACCAGTTATGATAGCTCAAAGGGCCGTTTGTTTACGTGGATGCTAAACATCGCACGAAACCTAACGATAGACACTATACGAAGTAAGGGTTATAAAAAACAGACCAAAATCCAGTCATCAGAGAACGCCGTAGATAACGTTAGCCAAAATCCCGACGCTGCTGAAAGCTTTGATGCCTTAGGCGTTAGAAAGCATTTAACCCTGCTAAAAAACGACCAAAAACAAATCCTTGACCTTGCTTATTTCGGAGGTTTCACTCAAGATGAAATCTCGAAGGAATTAAAAATACCATTAGGGACTGTAAAGACCCGTATGAGAACAGCAATTATGCATTTAAGAAAAGTTTTGCGTGACGCATCGTGAATAAAGAAGAAATCATATCATCCGGTTTACTTGAGCTATATGTTCTCGGAATAGCATCTGCTGAAGAGCAGGCTATTGTTGAGCAGGCACTGGTTCAGTACCCTGAAGCTGCAGACGAGCTTAGCCAGATTGAGCTTTCTCTGGAAGATTATGCTATAGCCAATTCCGAAGCGCCGCCCGCCTCTCTGAAGTCAAAGATCATGGCGGGATTGGTTGATTCTTCCACCAACGAAACAACAGCACTCACTGCTTCATCACCTGCTGATTTGCCGGAAACAGAAGTTGCAGTGCCTGAAACCAAAGTTTACAGGATACCCACTTACTTTAAATTGGCTGCAGCTGCAATGCTTATTCTCCTATTAGGCAGCATCATCCTTAATTATTCTTATTACAACAGGTACCAGGAAACGAATCGTGACCTTGCAGCAGCCGAAAGAAAAGTCTCAACCATGGATTCGGCTAACCTGGCAATGAATAGTGAACTTGATTTAATTACGGATAAGAATGCGACGCCTGTCGTGTTAAATGGGACACCACATTCGCCTGATGCACTCGCCAAAATTTTCTGGCTACGCACTACAGGAGACGTTTACGTGGATCCTTCCAACCTACCTGCAGTACCAGCCGGAAAGCAATACCAGCTTTGGGCTATAGTGGACGGTAAGCCGGTAGATGCTGGCATGATATCTACACAGCAAGGCACTTACCGCATCCAAAAAATGAAATCTTTCGGCAAGGCTGAAGCCTTCGCCATCACCCTCGAGAAAGAGGGCGGCAGTGAAACGCCGACGATGGAAGAAATGTTTGTGATGTCCAAGATCTGATCTGCTTCTTTAGCTACTCCCTTTGCTTTATTTAGTCAGTTGTATTTCGAATAGCCTTAACCGTTATTTAATTTAATTTTCTCAAACCATAGACAACAGTTGTGCGTAGGTAATTAAAACCTTTTCACAAAACACATATCGGGTATTAAAATTTAAAAATGAAGAAGATCAGTTCTATGGCCATCGCCGCAATTATGTTTTTGGCCGCGTGCAATTCGACTAATAAAATGGAATCTGGAAAAATGTCCGATTCGGGCAAGACCGTAATGGTTGGGGGCGCAACGATGTACCCGACAAAAAACATTGTAGAGAATGCCGTGAATTCTAAAGACCACACTACCCTTGTAGCTGCAGTTAAAGCGGCAGGACTTGTAGAAACGCTGGCGGGTCCAGGACCCTTCACAGTGTTTGCTCCAACGAATGCTGCTTTTGATGTACTCCCGGCAGGAACGGTTGACAACTTGCTAAAGCCGGAGAACAAAGAGCAGCTCACGACAGTACTCACTTACCATGCAGTACCAGGCAGGCTGAGCGCTGCAGACCTTATGAAAATGATTGAGGCTGGCAACGGCATGGCGATGTTAACAACTGTGCAAGGCCAGGAACTAACAGTAATGGCTAACGGCAAAACAATGATGGTGAAAGATGCGAACGGTGGAACAGCAAACGTAACGATTGGCGATGTAATGCAAAGCAATGGCGTCATACACGTGGTGGATAAAGTACTGCTTCCTAAGTAAAAACTCCACAGTTCATTTGAACCAAATACCGGCGTGATAGCCGGTATTTTTTTGTTTAGTAAAAATCGATTGCCCATTGAGTTCTACATTTGCAAAACTTTTCATTGAAAATACCTGGCGATTCGGGTCGCCAAGCAATGTTTGCTAAGAAAAAAGTGATCGTGGTGTTGCCGGCTTATAATGCGGCTTTGACGATGGGGAAAACCTTCGCTGAAATACCCATGGATCTTGTAGATGAGATTGTGCTGGTAGACGATAACAGTACGGACGATACAATGGAAGTAGTACGCCAGCTCGGCATCTTACATATTGTGCACCATGACGAGAATAAGGGCTACGGAGGCAACCAAAAAAGCTGCTACAACAGAGCCCTGGAACTTGGCGGTGATATTGTAATCATGTTGCACCCGGATTATCAATACACGCCAAAGCTGCTCGTGGCGATGATATCCCTAATCGGGAATGATCTTTA
>JBBQSI010000416.1:0-3562 GCA_038213975.1 Chitinophagales bacterium | reverse complement strand
TTGAACAGCTGGCATCCCATTAAATATCTATTCTTTTAGCGTACATACTTTTATGTTGAAGAGCCGGGCTACAGAGGATTTTCCATGTTTGTGAAGCATTTAGCAAACCCTGCTGGAAATACCGGGAGACAGGATTTATATTTGTCTCAAAGAAATCCTGATGAAAACATTTATTACTTCCCTCTTCTCAGTTGCGGTTTTATGCGCAAATGCCCAAACCGACAGTTCACGTTCTGTGAAGTCAATTTTGCAAAAAGGTGCTTCAATCTTTTCAAAAGGCACGGGCGGGCAAAGCAACCTGAGCAGCAGCGAAATTGTGGCCGGACTAAAAGAAGCCCTCAGCCTTGGCGCGAAAAAAAGTGGTGACCGGCTCTCAACTGTTGATGGATTTTTAAAAGATGCGGCAGTAAAAATTTTATTGCCACAGCAAGTGCAGAATGTGGAGAAAAAAATGCGCTTACTTGGCATGGGCAAACTTGTTGATAATGCCGTATTAAGCATGAACAGGGCGGCCGAGGATGCATCAAAAGCAGCAGCACCAATTTTCCTCAGCGCTATCAAACAAATGACGGTAACAGATGCGCTCAATATTCTAAGAGGCCAGGACACTGCCGCAACAGGCTACCTGCGGAAGACTACCTCCCCGGAACTCTTTGCAGCTTTCCTTCCAACTGTGCAGGATGCTTTGGAAAAAACAAATGCGACGAAATACTGGACAGATGTTTTCACAGCTTATAACAAATTCAGTTCTGCTCCCGTGGATACAGATGTGAACAGTTATGTGACTGCAAAAGCCATAGACGGAATTTTCTATTACGTTGCTAAAGAGGAAGAAAGCATCAGAAAAAATCCTGGTGCCCGCGCAACCGATTTGCTTAAAAAGGTTTTTGGAGGCCAGTAATTATTTCCAGTCATCAAGCAAACGGCGGATCATAATAATTTCACCGGTATGGTAGCTGTTATGATCAGCCAACACCAACCCTTCTTTTAGTAGTGACTGTCCGGTCCCATGCCTGAAGATTGCAAAGATGTCCTTTTCATCATCTCTGAGCAGGTTGATAAATTGTTCACGATCCTCGCCTATTTGTGCCAGACTTTTTTGCCAGGTGGCCTTGTCGGCAGGCGCTTTTTCATTTGGCCAATAAGCATCAGGCCACTTCGGTGATTGGTAGTCAGGTCCCTTGGAAAATTCCAATATGTCATTTTGCGCAATCCTAATGTGCTCGACCAACTGCCAGATCGTGTAGGGCAACTTATCAATCTTTGTACCCACAGTTTCCATAGACACACCTTGCACGGCTTTGTCAAAGGAAGCATGCGCATTTCCTATGCGGAGCAGATCAATCAATTGACCGATTAATAGTTCCTGCTTGCCCGAGTCTGCTATTGCATTCATATTTTTTTCGTTTGTACTTAATGGTTAATTCTTACTTCCCAGCCAATAGATTGCATTCAGCAGGAACTGGTTTTGTATTCTACTGCTGAAAGTCGATGAAAGGGTTGCGTTCGTATGACCTTCGTAATCCATATCGTTATGTCCCATATTCATATACACCATTCTATACTGCTTATTCGTCCAGGCTACGGGGTAATAACCACCGTGCCAGATTTCATGCGGCTTCGGACCTGTACCCAGCGGAAAACTTGCCGAATCAATCGAGAGCAAAATTGTGATGTTTCTATTCTTTTTCAAATCTTTTTTGCATTTGTTGGTCTTCTTCTTTACTCTAAAAAGAGTTACCAATAATAAAAAGGCTGCCGATGTTGCGTGTTCGTGCGGATGGTTTTGGAGCCCTGCATTCACCAACATCAGTTTAGGGCCAAACACTTTATTCTTTTAAGCCATCCAATGTGTAAGAAAACCAAAATCATTTGTTCCATCGTTATAAAATTTTTGCTGATGAATACTTATATTGTTCCGGATAACTGCATAATCCTGCTGACACCGGGTTATAATGAATATATTCCATCTTTTGTATAAACACTTCTTTCATCCATAAATCTATGTTTAAAGGATTGCGTTCCCAAAACTGATACTTCCTGTCTTTCGCGCCTACATAAAACTTTTCTAACACTTTTGGATGGTTCTTCTCCAAATCTCTTTTTATTGTTTGTGAGGTAAACTTTAAAAAATCCCTTTGAACAGATTCTCTTTCATTTCCATCCTGAATTTGCCATATCAAATGTATATGATTGGTCATTATGGTGAATGCATTTACTTCTATACGTTTTTCTTTCACCATATATCCAAGACTTTCTATAATTACATCTTTGTATTTATCTGGCTTTAAAAGATGCTTCCATTCTAAAATAGTGGCTGTAAAATATTGTGGATGATACGTTGTGATGATTATTTTTGATTAGCAAGTTAATAAAAGAGTAGAAAGTTTTACTTGCCTTTAATTCATGCCTCCCTGCTGGTTGTTGGTGTCTGCCCCGCCGCAAAGCCACCTGCACGAACACACAACAACGGCGGTGTGTGGCTTTAAGATGCGATAGAGAGTTTTTGGGAAACACCAACGTGGGCTAAGAGATTATTGTGATACCAATCCCAGTCCTGCGGATAGTCGGAGAGTGTTAACGCAAAGGCCGAAAAATGGAAGCCCAGCCATCCACCACCTTTCTGCATATACTGTTTAAAAGCTTTGCGCTGCCCTGCTTTTTCCGGGCGGGTATCCAGGAATATCACGACCCCGTATTATTCAAAAATTTCAGGTTCAGGTTGTCCCAATTACTGGTGGTCTCATATATAAAGCCATGTTGCTTACCGGCTGAGTCAAGCCAACGATTAGCATCATGGACAAAGCGATGTGTGCCAAATCACTTTTTGCCGTGTAGAACCGTATCACATTAAATGGTTTCTGCGCGGGAAATGGCGAAGCATTGAAGAAGAAAAAGCAGATGCATAAATTGATCGCTGAATTATTCAAAAGACGCCGGCCATTTTCTTCCATTTATACTAAGCTAAGTAAAATGGTTGGTGATATTGCTGAAGAGATTCCTTAAATTTCCGTATGACGCTGAACGAGTTATCCGAAATTACAGGCAATCATTATGCTAACCTGCAAGATGCTGCCGGGAAGATCGACGAAGATTTTGAGAAGGAGAAAGTCCACAAATTTCGTACGGAATATAAAAAACTACGGGCCTGGCTGCGGCTGTCAAACTACTGCGTGCTTATGGAAGACACGTTGAAATTTGGAGCGGCTACCAAAACTGCTTACAGTCATTTAGGTGGGATACGTGACCGCCAGCTTCACAAAGCATTACTACCAAATTATCCGGGTTGGGATCCCGAAAGTTGCCGGGACTACCTTGAGAATCTTGAGGCGGAAATTGAAGCGTTTCAGAAAAAATTTGACGTAAAAGAACTGATTAACGCTCTCAAAAAAAATGAAGACCTGCGTGAGCTCACCGAGTCCGGCACCAGGGCAGCATTGCCAATAGAGAGCTATCTACAAAGCCTGTGGACGAGGGTGATCCTAATGATCAGGGAACAAAAGTTTGGCGATCATCACCATCACGAGATAAGAAAAATCTTAAAAGATATTTATTACATCAC
>JBBQSI010000415.1:0-3565 GCA_038213975.1 Chitinophagales bacterium | reverse complement strand
TTGCCCGTGTTTCCCTGCGGGCCGATCTGTCCCGAAGTTGTCGTATATACTTCACCGTGAGCGTCGTTGCCAAAGCCTTTAACGTATTCACCAAGATTACCCGGAAAGCTTTTTAATGCCAGGGGTTCATAGTCCCATGCGGCCTGATTGGATGGTGTCGTTAGCAGTAACTTGCCTGTTGCCGGGCTAAAGCCCTCGGAAAGAATGCCGAATATATACTTTCCATCGAGTGAAGGAATTGCAGGGCCGCGGTAAACATTCCCACCCACCACCGTGATTGCCGAACCTCCGGCGGGATTCCTCGAGTTATTGATTTCTATTACGGGATCGATTAGCAGGTTGCCATCCGGGTCAGTGTCAGGACAATCCGCTCTTACTTCAAGACTATTGTCCGTATTGAAGCAATGCCGGCCTTCTTTTACGTTCCAGCCGTAGTTACCTCCTTTTCTCACAACGTCGATTTCTTCATATAAAAGTTGCCCTGCATCACCGGCAAAAAGCCAATGTTGTCCTCCCATGTCGAATGAAAAACGGTAAAGATTTCTAAAGCCAAATGCATAGATTTCATCGAGTCCTGCTTTATCTACAAAAGGATTATCGCCGGGAATCCGGTAGTTCGCGGACCCGCTACTACCGTCAACGTCTATACGCAGAATATTGCCCAATAAATTTTCCTTGGTGTCCTGGCCGTTGCCGCCTGCATTTACATCGTACCAATCCGGCACGTGCCCGGGTGCATTGTCATCTGCGCCACCACCATCTCCAATCGAGATATATAGGTAGCCATCCGGGCCAAAAGCAATAGTACCGCCGTTGTGATTTCCCTGCGGATGATCAGCTTCAAAAATGATCCTCTCAGTGGAAAGGTTGGCCGTATTTCCAGCAGGAGGGGCTGTGTATTCCGCAATCACCGTAAGATTATTCCAATTCGTAATTTCATTGGGACCCCCGGGATGCGGCAGCGCTGTATAGAACAAATAGAACTTTCCAGTGGTTTTGAAATTGGGATGAAACGCCATGCTCAGCAATCCCCGCTCATCATAGTTTTGGTTAAGCGCAACGATTTTATTACTTACGTCGATGTATGGTTGTGAGAGCATATTACCGGTGGCATCAACTATCCAAACTTTGCCTACCTGGTCCACTATAAACAACCTCTCAGACCCATCATCCGGGCTAACAACAGTTAGTGGTGAAACCAGATCGTTAGCAATCAGTTTAAGATCGTAAGATCCACTTATGGGAGGGTCTGGTAAATGATCTTTTTTACAACTGGTAATCAGTACCAGCGATAAAATAGCGATAGCAAATTTTCTTTTCCGAACTGTGAATACTTTCATATCGTAAAAAAGTTTACATAGTGCTTCCATGTTATAAATTTTAAAATTTTTGAAAATATATTCCGGCAGCTAATAAAAGCTATTAAGGGTAAAGCCTGTGGGAAAGGATCAAAAACGGACCGGGAAAATGATGGCTGTGCTTCCATCATTTTTTAATGCTATCGAAAAACAGAAGCGGTAGGTTGCCTGAAATAAAAGTGACTATTTTTTAGTGAAAGGTTTGAAGCTTAGCGAAAAGAGCATTCCGCCACCCCGAAGTTTTACTTTACCATATCCTACGCCGGAGATCGGAGCATAGATGTACGGCTCGGCAGTGAGACTCAAATTGCGGCTCATGTTTTTCGTATAGCCGGTTGAAAATCTCAGTGAAGAAAAATAGTGCTGATTTTCATTCTTGATCGTGTACCGTTTGGTATAGTACTGCCCGGAATAATTTTTTGAAGTATAATCATAGGTCTCTTTCTTCATAAATAGTGAAGAAATACCTGCACTGGCAAACCAGGAAGTGCGTGGATTATCCTTGAAATGATAACTGATAATCACCGGTATTTCCTGGACGCGGCAGTTGGCATCTATCTTTTCCAGGTGCGGATAATAAGCCCAGAAATTAGGCGGTGGTGAATAATCACCTGGCACTGCCTGATACCGCTTGTCAGCAGAATATAGCCCGCTCCTCAACTGCCATCTGCGGAAAGTATAGCCTACACCTATCCCATAAGCAAATGAGAGCTTGCCGACTTCGTTCCAGTTGACGGCACTCACATCGGGGCCGGCAGAAACTGATAAAGAAAATGCATAGGAAAATTTATTTTCTTTATCGCTCGCATCATGGCGTTTAGATAAAAGGGTTTTTTCCGTGGATGGATAATTCTTTTTAATGTTTGTTAAGCTTTTTATGCTAATAGGGTCGGTGTACCCATTGCCTGGGTTGATTCGATAGAAAGCGAATCCAGGCAGTAACAAATCTTCTTTCAGATTTGGTATTGCGTTTTCGACGGTAGTTGTGAATGTTGCCGGCCTATTTTCCCTGGTGGCGGCAGGATTGTTAATTCCAAAAGAATTTTCGCGAGCGTGCCGTGTTACGGTCGGGGCCGCAATTTTACCTTGAATCTTAGATCTATTGTCAACAGTAATTTGAATATGTTTTGCAACCTTCTCGGTAACGGTAAATTTCCGGTCATCGCCGGACAGTTCAATTATCTTACCATCGCTGCGCTTGTCTGCAGCGCTTTTATCGGTATGTTGTGCTGTCTCATTTGTACGCAATTCTCCAGGTGCCGTTTGCAATAACTTATCCTTTGTTGGTTGATAGAACAATATGGCAATCATTCCGCCACACACCAGGCCGACCAGCAGGAATAACCACCGTTCGCGTTTTGTTTTTTTACCCTGGACAATTGCACCATTTTCCGGCAGATGTTCATCGAGAAGCTTTTCCATTTTTGCCCACGCATCCTCGCTGAATGCTTCATCGTGGCGACTCGCGGCTTCCCTGGCCCTGTTATGTAGTTTATCAGATGACATTTTTCTTCAATAGGGATTCGTGATATTGGAGTAAATTATTCTGCAGGTGTCTCCGGGCTTTGGAGAGGTTTGACTTGGATGTCCCCGGGCTGATACCCAGCTTTTTACCTATCTCCTCGTGCGTGAAGCCATCGATAACGAACAAATTAAAAACTGTTCTGTAAGCGGGTGACAAATTCCTGACGGCATATAAGATTTCATCATAAGAAATTTTGTCGAGTGCCGATTCATACCGTGAGGGCATTTCTACGATCTTCCCGTTCAGCACCGTGTGCGTTTGATGTTTGTGATACTTCCTGTTATGGTCAATTGCTGTATACACCATTATTTTGCTTAGCCAACCTTTAAAGGAAGCCTGCACATCGTCATAAGCAGGTTTGAAGCGGTTGATTTCCCTGAAAATTTTGAGGAAGCCATCGTTTAATATTTCCACTGCATCTTCCTGCTTGCTGGTGTAGCGGATACAAATGGCAAAGGCATAGCCATAGAAGGAGCGGTAAACAGCTTTTTGACTCTCCCTCTTATTCTGGCTGCAGCCTTTTATGTGAGTTTCAAGCTCTTCTGCTGAAAGCAAAATCTGGTTTATTTACAGTTGTTGATCGAAAGGACTTGCGTTTTGGTTGCTTCATTCATAAAATTAAGCGTAAGCTGGGGAAAATCAAGAACCCGGTTTGGGTAGTTTGCGCAACTAATTTGGTTTC
>JBBQSI010000414.1:0-3574 GCA_038213975.1 Chitinophagales bacterium | reverse complement strand
GCAACAAAAATCAGTAAAAATTAAGATTTGTTTTCTATGAAAAGATTGACAGTAAACCTTATAGTGCCCACGGGTATTCTTGATAATAAAGTCTTTAAATATATATTGTTGTCCGGCCTGTTTTTCAATACGTATTCACACGCCCAGGTGAAAAGCTGGACTCTTCGAACTGCCGATACAGAAATAATTCTTGGCATTAATGCAGCGCATCATTTTGAATTAAAAAAACTGGCAAATGTGAATGAGGATTTCAATTGGGCTGGCATTTTGCAAAGTCCGGCAGTTGTAAAAACTGTCGGATTCGATGGCAGGCGATACAATACTGACTGGAAATTTGCAGGGAGCAGCATTGATGATAAAGATGGTAGAACCCTCAGGCTGGTATTTAAAAACAGCCAACCTGCGATGGAACTTACAAGCGTTTGGCACGCGTGGAATGGCCCTGGACCCATACGCAATACACAATTTATCAAAAACACTTCTGGTAAGGTCATTACCATATTTGCAGTAGAAAGTATTGATCTCGATCTTTCGTTGCCGGATTCGCAGACGACGTTGATGTACATTAACGATGATGCAAGTATTCCGGACAGTATCGGCGTGTACCAGGATGCCTTGACCATGCCTTATCACAAAACACTTCGCATATCTGAAGTGCAGGACTGGATACCCTTCATGGCTTTGAATAATGATAACAAGCACGGCCTATACATCGGTTGGGAGTGGAGTATTGGTCGCCTTTCTTTTACAAAAAATTCCTCTTCCACAGTACACCTCAAGGCAGGCATAAGCGACGACTTTAAAACTGAGATCGCTGCAGGCGAAACTTTCGAAGTGCCACCGGCTTTCGTTGGAACATATAACGGCGATTTTGATGCCTGTGGAAATAGTCTCCGAAAATATCTTTTCCATAACGCCATGCCGGCAATGGTTCGTGATAGTAACGGCTTTCCAAAAGCCCAGTGGAATGCTTTTGCGGCATTGGGTAAGGAGAAGGGAGGATGGGATCCCGTTGAGTCAAAATACTATCCACTCATTGATGACATCGCACCTCTCGGGTTTGAAGAACTGGTAATTGATGTTGGTTGGTGGAGCAGCTATGGCGACCCCGGGCACATTATTACCGACTCAGTTGATTGGCCGCATGGGATACCGGCTGCTGCTAAATATGCAAAAGACCGTGGTATACGCTTCGGCCTTTATGATAATGAATCAGAAAACCTGACGAGTGATAGTGGTAAAAGTGAACGCATACGTGATATCTCGTACCTGATAGAGGATTTACATGCTGATTTTTACCGGTCTGATGCTACTGCAGGCCCGGTAATCGCCGGGACCTATGGGAAAGGGCAGCGGGCAAAGTTCAAGGAAGATGTTTCTTACTGGTCTATAAAAGGTTTTTATGATGTAATTGATAGCGTTTACAGAAAAATTCCGGGATTCCTCTGGGAAAATTGCTCGTCCGGCGGGGGATTAAAAGATTTTGGTGCTGTACAGCGGGCTGCGAGAGTTCAGAACCAGGATGTATATTATCCAGTCCAGGCACGTCGCTCATTTTATGATGCTTCCCATGTTTTTCCGCCGATGCAATTGGCTTCAGTGGTTGGCTCTTGGCTGGCGTGGTATGCTGAAGGCTCCGTTTATGAATTTCGATCTGCGTCAATGGGTGCCGCGTACTGGCATCCTGATGCTCCAAATGGTGGCAATGGAGGACCGGTATGGACTGACGAGCAAAAGGGAAAAATAAAAAAGGCGGTAACAACTTATAAAGAGAGATTGCGGCCGCTGATCAGAACCGCTGACCTGTATCATATTTTTCCAAGACCGGACAGTGTCCATTGGGATGGTGTTCAATATTTCGATCCTGAAAAAGGTGAAGGGGTAGTCTATATGTTTAAACCAGCCCCATCCACACCCGGCTATACTATCAGGTTGAAAGGATTGATGCCCGAAGTTTCCTATGATATCACATTTGAAGATGGTTCCAATCCCCCAGTTACCATGAAGGGAGGGGCGTTAATGAGCAATGGAATAAAGGTGACACTGGAAGGTGAGCTTGTTTCTGAATTGATGTTCATCACAAAATGTAAGTTGGAGTGAATCCATGGCCAACAATCGTTCCCGGTACTACATAAATCTCTAAACATAAATCCCAGATTCGACAAAACATTTTAAAGTAGAAAGAATGAAAAATAATAACAACCAAACTTCGAGAAGAAAATTCCTTAAGAACACTTCCCTGGCTGCCGCAGGCTTTTATATCGTGCCACGACATGTATTAGGTAGAGGATTTGTGGCGCCGAGTGATAAATTAAATATTGCCGGTGTGGGTGTGGGAGGAAAAGGGGAGAGCGATCTCGCTGAATTCACAAATAGTCCGAAAGCTAACATTGTAGCGCTTTGCGATGTTGACGACAGGCAGGCAGTGAATTCCATGAAGCGTTTTCCAAACAGGAAATATTATAAAGATTACAGGGAGATGCTGGAAAAGGAAGGCAAAAATATTGACGCAGTTTCTGTGTCAACACCTGACCATACACATGCAGTAGCAGCGCTGGCAGCCATGAAGATGGGAAAGCATGTATATGTGCAAAAGCCACTTACCCATGATATTTATGAAGCAAGAATATTGGCGGAGGCAGCAAAAAAATATAAGGTGGTATCGCAAATGGGTAACCAGGGTGCCTCGGGCGATGGTGTGAGGAAAATGCAGGAATGGTACCAGGCAGGATTGATAGGCGATGCTACTGACATCTACTGCTGGACTAACAGGCCCGTGTGGCCGCAGGGATTTGGAAAGCCAACAGGGAAAGATCCGGTTCCGAAAGAACTGGATTGGAAACTGTGGCTGGGACCGACTGAGTGGGAAGAATATCATAAAGAATATGTTCCATTTAACTGGCGCGGCTATATCTCTTTTGGAACCGGTGCGTTGGGCGATATGGGTTGCCATATTATTGACCCGGCTTTTAAAACGGTCGGCCTTGGGTATGCATCCGAGGTGGAATGTAGTGTGGCCAATGTTTTTGATAAAATGTGGAGTTCTTCATATCATCCCGATTGTTTTCCACCGGCATCTGTTTTGAAATTAAAATTTCCGATGGCTGATGGAAAACCTGATGTTTTCCTGCGCTGGGCGGATGGAGGAATTATGCCGGAAAGGCCTAAAGAATTAGCTCCTGAAGAAGCCATGGGGGATGATGGCGGAGGAGCTATCATCGTTGGTACAAAAGGGAAAATGATGTGCAGCACTTATGGTAATGACCCTAAATTGTTACCTACGAAACTGACAGACATAGTCTCTGTACCTGAAACCATATCAAGAGTGCCGCAAGGGCATTATATACAATGGGTGGAGGCGTGCATAGCCGGTTATGGCAATAAGGAACTAAGCTCTCCATTTGACTATGCGGGACCGCTCACAGAAACAATTTTAATGGGTAACCTGGCCTTGCGTGCCTGGAATGTAAAAGATGATAACGGGGGTTTCCCTGGTAGAAAAAAATTGCTTTGGGATGCTGAAGAAATGAAAGTTACCAATTTTGAACCGGCGAATCGTTTTGTGAAGAGAGAG
>JBBQSI010000413.1:0-3575 GCA_038213975.1 Chitinophagales bacterium | reverse complement strand
CCATATTTTGCAATGGCAAGGCTGCCGTTGCTATCATCTTCTCCCGTGTCATGCATTGCGAGCGGCATTTCAAAATGCTTATCTAAGTTTAATGCCTGGTAGGTACTTCGCTCCTGCACCCAACCTTCAAAGTCTTTTTGTGATATTTTATTCGGAAAATTTAAAACTGAGTGCGCCGGCATCAAAAATTTCACGTCGGCATTTTCTTCTGTTATTCTCGAGCCCGAGCTCACTTCAAATGGATAGGGCCCCACTTTGATAGTCTCATTTCCAACATAGTTGCTCTTGATATATTGCACAATAAAATTGCCACCGTTTTTCACGTATTCATTTACAACATCGTTTTTGTGCGTAAGATAATTATGGAGATTGTACGCCCTGATGCCGGTAATGATTGCGTCAAACTCCGCAAGTCGTTGTGGTGTTAAGTCGGTTTCGCCGAGGTATGTAACTGCATATCCTAATTGCACCAGCGCATCAACTATCTTATCACCTGCCCCGGGGAAGTACCCAATTGTTTTCCCGGAAGTTTTCACGTCCAGCTTCAGCAAATTAGCTGTTGCCTGGGGAAAATAGGTGATGACGGGTATGTGGTCATAGCTGATCACCTTGGTATAATGGCTAAAGGAATGCCCCCGTTCTAACGCCCTGGCAAATACAGGGTCGCTAATGTTGATTTTGTTTGCGGGCGGAACAACAATACTGATGTGCTGTTCTTCACTAACAGGGAAGCCTACCCGTTTACCAATATCAGGCAATAGTTTCCAGTTGTCCGTAACCTCGTGCTTCAGTTGCACATTAGCGATGGTGGCATCTGTATTTGATTTGATGAGTACAGAAACCGGTACCTCCTTACTGTTTAGTGACACATAGTTATCCTGTTGATAGTTGACTTCAACAAAAGGTAAAACAGCAATGGGTTGGTAAGTGTCCCCTTTTACGGGATCAATATAACGGTATCTTACCGGCGGTTTTATTTCAAAATTTTTTCCTGAGATCCGAACAGTAACGGTGGCGGTGAAAGCCGGATCATTTTCTGCTTTACCGATCATTTCCTGGTCATCCACTTCAAAATAACCTCCCGTCAATGGATGCACCAGCCAGTAAGGCTGCGAGATGTTACGGTCCTGCGAAACAGCGATCGTGTGCGTTAGCGTAAAGTTTTGATTGAGGGGAAGCCGGTAATTTATAGTGGTGTCGAAATTTTCGATCCTGATGTTTTCCAGCGAGCCGGGTATACTGCTGCGCTTATTAACCAATATATCGACTTTCAGACTATCACCCTGCACCACATTTTGCTGAGAGGATGTTGCTTCTACGAACATACCCGCAGCAGCCATGATGATCGTTTGCAATTCATTTCTTTTTTCTACCTGCCAGTTGGATGCAGGAAGCGCGGAAATTATTTTATAGAGAGAAACCAGTGCCGGTACCGAAGCTGACGGATCTTCTACTTTATAGGCGGCAATAATTTTTTTAATGGAGTCAGTAATGCCCTTCGACGGTGCAATCCTGTCCCATGAAATATTGATCCCTTCCAGCAGGTTGCCATCTGCCGGAGCAGGACCGCCTGTATTCAGAAAATATTCAAAATTTTCACCTTTTCGTTTGGGTCGGCCTTCGCCCTGGCTTTTGTGCATCGTGCGGGCTTCTCCACCGAGCTCTCCGTAACTTTTTCCCAATAAAGGATTGTATGCGCCAATGTCAAATTTCAACTGGTCTTCGCTGGTAGTATTAAAGCTTCCAAAGCGGTAAGTATTCCAGAGAATTCTTTTTGCCTGCCACGGTTTTACACCGTGACTTAATTGCTCGGGAAAACGGTTGGGGTCTGCTGCGGCCGTGAAGGCTTCATCTGCCAGTAAAGCTGATGCTGCATGGTGTCCATGCCCTGCTCTTTCATCCCCGGGAAAGCGTTTGATAATCACATCCGGTCGAAATTTTCTGATGACCCATACGACATCTGACAAAATTTTTTCTTTATCCCAAATTCTCAACGCCTCTTCCGCACTTTTCGAATAGCCGAACTCGTACGCCCTGGTAAAAAACTGTTCTGCTCCATCAACTTTCCTGGCAGCCAGCAGTTCCTGCGTGCGAATCAGCCCAAGCTCTACCCCCTGTTCGTCGCCAATCAAATTTTGGCCACCATCTCCCCGGGTCAAACTAAGGTAGGCGGTACGGTAGAGTTTTTCTTTTGCAAAAAAAGGCAACAGTGTGTTGTTTTCATCATCAGGGTGAGCACCCACATACAACACAGAACCCAGGACATTGAGTTTTTTTATCTGCAGAAAAATTTCCGAAGAAGTAAGCGGGACATTGATTTGCGAGAACGAACAATAGCCCGCAAAACAAAAGAGAACTGGTAAAAGCCGATTGAACATTCCTGCTGATTTTTAAGCACGAAAATAAGTTAATGGGCTCTTCCCTCTCTTCTCTTTCATAAATATTAGAATTATATTATAAACCATCCTGGACCTTTATTCGAAAAAACAATAACCATTTACCTTTGCAAAAAATTTTTCCCGTGAAAACTGTTGCTGCCATTCTTTTATTTATCCCTGTTTTTATTGCCGCCTGTTCTACCACATCTCATGCGCCGGCCACCGGCTATACTTCTGTTAAGAACATTACGGTCGATAATGCCGCAGTTGTATCAGCACATCCGCTGGCAAGCGAAGCCGGACTGGAAATGTTGAAAGCCGGTGGAAATGCCATCGATGCTGTTATTGCGACACAATTTGCTTTAGCCGTTGTTTATCCTGGCGCCGGAAATTTGGGCGGAGGTGGCTTCATGGTTGCGCACCTGTTGAATAGATATGGCTTGACTGATAGTTCACAGGAAGTAACCATTGACTACCGGGAGAAAGCACCATCGGCTGCACATAAAGACATGTACCTTGATAGTTTCGGAAATGCTGACCTGAGTCTTTCGCAAAATGGGCGGCTCGCTTCAGGAGTGCCGGGCACTGTTGCGGGCATATTTGCCGAAATGGAATATGCAACCCTCCCTCTAAGGCAGCTCATAGCTCCTGCTATAAGGCTCGCAGAAAATGGCTTTGCAATAACTGCCGCCGAAGCTGGTGGCCTTAACCATTATAAAAGTGATTTTATAAAGTATAGTTCTGCAACGCCTGCCTTTGTCCGTAATGCAGTTTGGAAGGCCGGAGATACACTTGTTCAAAAAGAGCTGGCTGCCACGCTCGGGCGAATAAGGGATAATGGCCGTGACGGTTTCTATAAAGGCGAAACAGCAAATCTGATCGTTGCTGAGATGCAAAAAGGTAATGGCATTATTTCAATGGCTGACCTGGATAATTACCAACCCAAGATTCGGAAACCTGTTCGCTTTAATTATAAGGGTTACGACGTGATAGGAATGGATATGCCAAGCAGTGGCGGCCTGCTGCTGAAGCAGATGATGAAAATGATCGAGCCATTTGCTGTTGATAATATGCTGCCGGGTACCGCTCTCACCATTCAATTAATGACCGAGGTGGAACGAAGGGCGTTTGCTGACAGGGCAGAATATATGGGCGATGCAGACTTTGTAAAAGTGCCGGTGGCCGCGTTGAGCGATG
>JBBQSI010000412.1:0-3582 GCA_038213975.1 Chitinophagales bacterium | reverse complement strand
GTATGCCATACAATGAGTATCTCGATCAGGAGTTTTTTACACCGCTCGGAATGAAAAATACCGGCGTACACTATTCCGGTATTAAATTGGAAAATGAAGCGAAAGGATATACAACTTCGGGAAATAAATATGATATGTCATTAAACTGGGACATGTCCTGGGCTGGCGGCGCGGGAGTATTGTATTCCACAGTGGATGACCTGTTGCGCTGGAACCGCGGATTGTACGGCGGCAAGGTTTTAAAAGATTCGAGCCTGCTGGCTGCACTAACCCCCGTAAAATTAGCAAACGGAACCACGGTATCCCCGGCATATGGATATGGGCTTGGGCTTGCAAATTACAGGGGGCTGAAGGAAGTGGCACATAGTGGTGGTTTGCACGGCTTCCTCACCCAACTTGCATATTTTCCAAAAGATTCTCTCACGGTCGTAATGTTTACCAATACTTCTGATCCCCGGATAATATTCGATCCCAACAGGCTTGCCGAAGCTTTTTTGTGGCAGGAAATGGAGCCGCAGGAAGTGCGCACGGAAGACACGGCCGCGGTTGGTAAACCCGGGGACTATACCGGCCGGTATGATCTTGCCGGCGTAAAGGTGATTACCGTTACTGAAGAAGATAAGAAACTTTATGCCCAGCTTTCAGGGCAAGCCAAATATCAAATTTTCCCTTCGGCGAAGCATGAATTTTTCTGGAAAGTGGTAGACGCACGTATTAAGTTCGCACGCGGTGATAAGGGTGAAGTAGTCAGCGGAACTCTTTATCAGGGCGGGCAGGAAATAGTGGCAAACAAACTTCCTGCGTTGGAAATACTTAAAATAAAACCTGGGATACTTGAACGCTATACCGGATCATACGAAATCCCCTCAGAAAAAACTATCCTGGTAGTGACCCTTGAGGGCAATACCTTATATTGCCAACCTACGGGCGACAAGAAGTATGAATTACAGCCATTATTAAATGAAAAATTCGCGATACCCGAAATCAACGCTATTCTAACGTTTGTTGATGATGCAAATGGAGGCGTTGAAAAGATCACCCTCGAACTGAATGGCTCGAAGTCTGTATTGCCGAAGATGAAATAGAAAGAGGCTTTGGCTTTTGATTCGCGACAGTTATAAAAATGAATGCTATGCCTTCGATATACACCATGATACTTTTCGCTTTTGCCTATGCTGTAAATATTCAACCAGTGATCCTTCCCGGCAACCATAGTTTTAACCAGAAAGACACCAGCGAACTCACACATGAAGATTCGATTTTCAATGAACTCCACCTTGGCAAATTGGGCCTCGGCAGGCGCGCCTACGATTATGGTATGCTGGGGTATAAAGTATTAAAAGCAAAAGGTAAGCTGGCAAATGATAAAATAATTACGATAGCAGATATGACGACGCCTTCCGGAAGAAAAAGGCTGTTCGTAATCGACCTGGAAAGGCCGAAGCTGTTGTACGTAACGTATGTAGCCCATGGTAAAAAATCAGGCCTGGATAAAACACTTTTCTTTTCCAATGAGCCCGAAAGTAATAAGACAAGTGTTGGTTTTTACATCACGCTTGCAACCTATAACGGTGCACATGGTTATAGCATGCGGTTGGATGGACAGGAGATTGGATTCAACAACAATGCGCTGGAACGCGACATTGTAATGCATAGTGCGGATTATGTAACAGAAGGGGTGGTGAAGAGCCAGGGCTATGCGGGAAGAAGTTTTGGCTGTCCTGCTGTTTCCCCGGCAATTTATAAATCGATCATCAACACGATTAAGAATGGAAGCTGTCTTTTTATATACGGAAACGATTCAAAATATATTCTGAATTCAAAATTGCTGAAGCGAAAGCCAAGATTGTCGGAGCGATCTAAATGAGCATTAACATGCATCACGGTTGATGCTGTCAATGCCATATATTTAAACAATGAAAGTCTCATGCACCTTTTTTATAATCGCAATCATTTGCCAGACTATGCAGGCGCAAACTACTATCCCTCTGTACGATGGCCCGATTCCGAATGCAAAAAAATACGACGTGAAAGAAGACTGGGAAGCCAGTGAGAACGGTGACACAACTGTGCATTACACTTCTGCACCAACTTTGACGATTTTTCTTCCGGAAGGAAACACCACGGCTACGAGTGGTGTGGTTATTTGCCCGGGCGGTGGCTATTGGGTTACATCAATCGTGAAAGAAGGGTTTGCTGTGGCCAGGGAATTTGCAAAAAATGGTATCGCCGCTTTCGTATTGAAATACCGGTTGCCTGATGATTCTGCGGTGGACAATAAAGAAATCGTTCCTCTGCAAGATGCCCAGCGCGCCATACAACTGGTACGGCTAAACGCAAAAAAATGGCATGTCGACCCGGATAAGGTCGGTATTTTGGGTTTCTCCGCTGGCGGTCACCTGGCTTCTACAGCCTCTACTCATTTTGAAAAAGCAGAAATCGCAAATCCTTTGAACATAAATCTTCGACCTGATTTTTCTATATTGATTTATCCGGTCATCACCTTCGATTCCACTTTTGCGCATATGGGTTCCCGTGAGCGACTTATTGGGAAAAACGCATCCGCCGAAATGGTCGAGAATTTTTCTAATGAAAAGCAAGTAAAGGAAAATACGCCACCTGCCTTCCTGGTACATGCTACTGATGACGGCGCTGTGCCGGTAAAAAATTCAATCAGCTATTACGAAGCGTTAATTCAGCACAAGGTGCCGGCGGAAATGCATATCTACAACGCCGGTGGGCATGGCTTTGGAATGATTAACCCGACTACCAAAGATCGCTGGATGGAAAGCTGCATCAACTGGATGCGCAGTATGAAAATAATTCAATAGCATTTTACCAATTAAAAGTGCGTGCAATTAGAATGCTAAGTCAAGTAATGGCGTCACCGATGTTAAGCAGGTGGATGCCTTCACTTCCTAAGTGCGTCCATCACACTTTCCTTCCTGCGGCGGGATATTTCTATGCGATGATCGTCTTTCAAGATGGCGAATCCGTTGTGATCTATAAAAGAAATATATTGCTTATTGACGAGGTGTGATTTGTGCGTTCTGACAAAGCCGTAGGGCGTCAGCAGTTCATCATAATCACCAAGCGTTTTAGAAATAAGATAGTTCCTGTCACCGGTTACATAAAACTTGGTATAGTTGCCATGTGCCTCACACCGGATAATTTCTTCCGGCATCAGGAAATGAACGCCTTCCCTGGCCGATAAGGCTAACCGGAAACGGTTTTTATCCTGTAGCTTGAGGTTTACCATAATATTATCCACCATCTCCTGGTAATTGCTCAGCTCTTCATCACGCACATTTTCAAATCTCGTTACGGTTCTTACGAGGTCTTCAGCATCTACGGGCTTTAGCAGGTAATCGAAGGCACTGAAGCGAATAGCCTGGATGGCAAAATGGTCATAAGCCGTTGTAAAAACGAGCTTAAAATTTTTCACCTTCAGGCGATCCAATACATCAAAGCCATTGAGGTAAGGCATCTTTACATCTAAAAATACCATGTCCGGAGCGGTGGACTCGATGAGGTCTGTCGCCTTGCGCGAATCATTGCAAACAACCACTTTTTTCACTGATG
>JBBQSI010000411.1:0-3589 GCA_038213975.1 Chitinophagales bacterium | reverse complement strand
TTAAGTTTTTGGACAGACGTGAAGCTGTTATTTACTTTCGAAAGTTCGGAATATTTGTCATCTATTTCCGAAGTGAATAGGATCGCTTCGGTATTTGCTATCGCTGTTTTTTTAATTGTAATAATAACCCTGAAAATATCTTGGCTCAAAACAATTCTTTTAATTTGCTCTTTCATTATTTGGCTGATGAGTGGAAGAGTAATTGCCCTCAAGCCATTTCCTAATGGCAGAGTATTGACCGGGTGGTATTATTTAAGGACAGGACGTTTCAATTTATGTGAGGGAGGTGTTGATTGCGAAGGAATTCTTTTCAAAAAAACTGAAATGAATAAATTTCGTTTCTGGAGCATTGGTATAAAAAATTTTTCTACCCACAGAATGATTTTTGTTGGACCATTTACATGGAATAGTTGCATTGAAGTCTTCGATAAGAACATAGGAAAATAACCTTTCTTTGCCCCAGGAGGTGTTCCCCAGCTACCCGAAGGCCACCGACTCCTGTTGATGTGTGTTCGTGCAATTGGATTTCGCAGCCAGGCAATTCCTAACAACCTGCAGAGAAATTGGAATTGAAATACAGTTACCGCAAAATTGTCTTTAATTCAGTTAGCTACCAAAACTATCACTCTGCGCTACACTCAATATTTAGCCGCCACAGTCCTGAAATGGAAGCATCTTTTAAAGCCGGACGACTACAAGAACGTAACTATTGATGGCCTCAGATTGTTGGTAAGTGAAAAACAAGTGGAAGTGAACGCATTTGTTATTATTTGTAAGCCGGATTGTTGAGTTTGGTTTTATAACCCATCGGATGGCTTAGTTTAAATTGAGCTATGGCTTAAAGCTGATGTTTGTGATGCCCAGCGACAGAACTATTCGTGCAACACCAACAATCGGAAGAGACCTTTTGCATTCCTGAATAGATTTCTTTGTGTTCCGTCCAAAAACGCAATTATATCGTCTACCAAAATCATAGGTTACAAATTTTCTTAAAATATACTACCCGTCAATATTGCCGAAAGGGCATCCTCTATCCGAAGATTCGCGTCATATCTGGGAAGTGATTGCATTTTCTTAATTTTAAGGATGGCAAACTCAGTAAAAATAAATAAATCAGCGCCTGCGGTTAAAGGAAAAATTTCTCGTAAAAAGGCTCCTGGGAAAAGAATTGCTGCTGGTGTAAGGGGCAGGGTTAAGGCTGCACCAACGAAAAATTCAAAAAGTAAAACAGGGGATCCTCTAACTAAAAAAATACTAATGGAAGCAGCTTCGATTGGATTTTCGAACGCAGCAGCCAAAACAATGAAGGTAATGGGCTGTAATGTCATCGTTAAGGACGGATGGGTTGTAAAGAAATTTGCCAATGGCAGTATTCGAAAAATCTCAAAATTACCAACTAACAATAATCCGGTAGTCCTTGACTAGCAAACAGCAGTTGCGCTTGAGAGTTTTCGCAGGCCCGAATGGTTCAGGAAAAAGTACCGTGATTCAATATGTGAGAAATTATAAGGTGGGTGATGTTCCCATTGATTTCGGTTACTATATAAACGCAGATGATATAGCTAGGGAATTAAGAACAGGGCTGTTTAGTTTTAAAAGTTTCAGTATTTCAATAAATAACAACGAATTTTCAGAGACTGCTAATAATTCGGGTTTGTTAAACACAAAATTCCCGGAAGACGTTTTTAAATCCTCTTATGAATTAAAAGACAGCACGCTGAGATTGCTGGATGTAAAGGTGGTTGAAAGGCTTGCGCAGATAATTGCTGACTTTCTGCGAAAGAAATTTTTACAAGAAAAAGAAAGATTTTCATTTGAAACGGTATTCTCACATCCATCAAAGCTGGATATTATGAGAATTGCAAAAAATCATGGATATAAAGTTTACCTGTATTTTATTTCAACAGAATCTCCCGAAATTAATAAGCTCAGGGTAAAGAGCCGCAAAGGCCAGGGAGGCCATGACGTGCCACCTGAACTAATTGAAAGCAGATATTATCGTTCCTTGGATTTGTTATACGATGCCTGCCAGGAGGCCTACCAGGTCTACTTTTTTGACAATTCCATAGAAGGAAAGGAGTCCAGTATGTTTGCTCATTTCAAAGAGGAGAAAGGAAAAAAACTGTGGGATGAAATCCAAGTTGAATACGTGCCCGCCTGGTTTAAGAAATACTATTCGGATAAGATTAAACGATAGGATTGCATCAGACAGCACAATCAGAAGCGCGCCAGCAACTTAAAATTCAACAACCGCGGCGTAAGCCTGTTCGGAATACTAAATACATTGTTGGCGAAATCTTTTATCAATTGGTAAGAGATCGTGTTGTCCCGGTCGATTAGGTTAAAGACTTCCAGGCTGGCCCATATATTTTCAAATTGCCGGAAAGGGGAGTGGCTCCGGCGGGTAGATTTTTCACTCAACAGCAGAGCACTAAAGCCAATGTCCACACGCATGTAAGGTTCTATGATCAGGCCGTTACGATATTTTACACTGTTCGGAATATTATAAGTCATATTGCTGCCATACAGCATATTTACATGCACTCGAAAATTCTTGTTCGTGCTTAGATAGTCCTGGAGAAAAAGGCCGACGGTGATCAGGCGGTCGGTTGGGCGGCGCAGGTAACCAATGTCCTGCCGGGTGGAGTCAGTCACCTTTTGATCATCCGAAGTTGCGTTGATTATTTCGCCCGCGGCATTTTTATAAATGTAATAATGATCATTGGTGAGGTCTTCTTTTGTGCGGCTGATGCCGAGGCTCAGCCAGCTTTCGGCATCTTTCACCAGCTCTGTGAATACCCTCGTTTCGATGCCGGCGGCATAGGCTTTCGCGTCGTTCTCCCCGGAGTACCGGATACGCACATTGTCGATGTCGTAACTGACCACATCTGTCAATCTCTTATAGTAAGCTTCCGTGGTGATACGTACTGGTTTATTGCCGGAAGAAACGCTGTAGTCGAAGCCGGCAACAAATTGCAAACTTTTCTGGCTTTTCAAATCAGTATTGATTGTGCCATCGTATCGGCGCATCTCGCGGTAAAAAGGCGGTTGGCTATACATGCCTGCCGCGGCTTTGAAAACGATATCTCTTTTCCATGCAGGTTTAATGCTGAACTGCATCCTTGGGCTCACTAAAAGTTCCTGGTTTAAGGAATTATAATTAAATCGAACGCCAGCCTGCACGGCTATGTCGTGCGCTGAATTTCCAAAGGTTATATTGTCCTGCAAATGCCCACTGTATTTATTCGCGGTAATGTCGGCTGTTGATTTCAGCACCTTGCTCAACCGCACAACGTCCGGGCTGTAGGGTAGGGAATATCCGGCGCTGTCCTGGTATTCCCACTCGTTCAGTTTGTCGTGAATGATCGTGCGATCAACACCCGCCCCCCATTGCAGAAAATGATTGTTGAGATCAAATGAACCTTTATGGCTGACATTGTAATTATCTATCGCCAGGTTGTTACGGGCATAGTTTTGAAATATGCCCGCGCCCAGCGGATTGGTGATCTTGCCGAAATCCGAGCTTGCTTTGTCGAAATTTCGTTCGCCGAAAAGATAGTAGCCGATGATGTCAAAATTTTCTTTCTCT